>CAJFUJ010000034.1 GCA_904420185.1 uncultured Butyricicoccus sp.
AGTCCCCAGGCCCCTTTTTGTCTCTCCTCTTCCCGGTATGCCAATTCCGGGAGGAAGGGTCCAGGGGCTAGCCCCTGGCGGGGTGCAGGGGCGGAGCCCCGCCGGGGGTGCGGGGGCAGGCCCCCGCGAGGGACGCATTAGCGGGGCTTGACGTCGGTGAGGGTATCCTTGAGCGCGGTGGCCAGGCCGGCCAGGCCTTGGATTTCGCTGGGGATGATGATCTTGGTGGCTTTGCCGTCGGCGGCCTTTTCGAAGGCTTCGAGGGCTTTCATGCGCAGGATGGGTTCGGTTGGCTCGGCCTCGTTGAGCATACGCAGCGAATCGGCCAGCGCGCGCTGCACGGTGAGCAGCGCTTCGGCTTCGCCCTCGGCCTCCTTGATCTTGGAAAGGCGGGTGGCTTCGGCGCGCAGCACCATGGCTTCCTTTTCGCCCTCGGCCACCAAAATGGACGACTGCTTTTTGCCCTCAGCGACCAGGATGGCTTCGCGGCGTTCGCGTTCGGCGCGCATCTGCTTTTCCATGGATTCCTTGATCGCGGCAGGGGGGATGATGTTCTTGAGCTCGACGCGGTTGACCTTGATGCCCCAGTCGTCGGTGGCTTCGTCGAGCAGCGAGCGCATTTTGGTATTGATCAAATCGCGGCTGGTCAGGGTTTGGTCGAGTTCCAGGTCGCCAATGATGTTGCGCAAGGTGGTGGCGGTCAGGTTTTCGATGGCGGCCATGGGGTTTTCGATGGCGTAGGTGAACAGCTTGGAGTCGGTGATCTGGAAATAGACCACAGTGTCGATCTGCATGGTGACGTTGTCCTTGGTGATGACCGGCTGGGGCGGGAAATCGACCACCTGCTCTTTGAGCGTCACCTTGCGGGCGATGCGCTCAAACAGCGGGATTTTGAAATGCAGGCCGGTTCCCCAGGTTCCCTGATAGGTACCAAGGCGCTCGACAATATAGGCTTTGGCCTGGGGTACGATGACGATATTGCTGGCCAAAAAGGCGATGAGCAAAATCAGCAGGACAATCCAAAGCACGGCGTAAAAAATAGGCGGCATGGTGTTTCATTCTCCTTTCGTTTGCGCGGGTGCGACGATCGCCCGGACCCCGGAAATCGACTGGATGCGCACGGTTTCCCCGGCGGGAATGGCTTCCCCGCCAGCGCTGCGGGCCGACCAGATTTGCCCAAACACCTTGACCTGGCCGGTGCCGCGGGCATTGTCGATTTTTTCGGTGACCAAGGCGGCTTCCCCCAAAATGCGGTCGGCGTTGGTCCGCGCGCCGCGCGGCCGGAGCAGCTTCCGGGCAAACGGCCGGATCAAGGCTAGCATCAGAGCAGAAATGACGGCAAACACGATCAGCTGCGCCAAAAACGGCGCGCCGAGCGTGAGCGCCACCAGCGCCGCCAGCGAGCCAATGGCAAACCAGATGGAAATGAGCTGAAACGTGGCGGCTTCGACTGCGATGCCCACGATCATGACGCCCACCCACAAAAGTGCGTTGCCCAAATTGGACGCGACAGACGGAAGCATTTGTAAACCCTCCTTTCGGTACTGCGCGGGAAAGAGCGGGTCGCCCCCTGGCCGGTCCCTCCCACTTGCCTTTAGTATACCATATAAGGGCAGGGCCGCACAACCACGCGCCGGTTACAGTTTTTTGGCAAACGGACAAACCCAGTACGCCCAAACGGGCAGCCGTCTGTTTTTGCATTTAGTCCTGTTGGGTGAGCTGGTAGCTGATGAACTGGCGGGCGGTGCGGGGGGAGCGGCCGTTGCGGCGGATGGCGAAGCGCTCAGCGAGCAGGTGCAGCTGGTCGGCGGGTAGGAATAGGCCGTATTCGTCGGCCAGCTGATCGACAATGGACAGGTATTCGTCCTTGTCGGGGACCGAGAAGGTGATCTCCAGGCCGAAGCGGTCGGACAGGGAGGTGACGGTTTCCAGGGTGTCGCGCACATGGATGTCATCGCCTTGGCGGCTGGCAAAGCTCTCGCGCACCAGGTGGCGTCGGTTGGAGGTGGCGTAGAGCACGACGTTGGCCGGTTTGCCGGTCAGGCCGCCCTCGATGAAGGCCTTGAGGGCGGCAAAGTTTTCGTCCTCGACGTCAAAGGTGAGGTCGTCCAAAAAGACGATGATGTGGTAAGGGCTGCGGGCGGCTTCGGCGCAGATGCGCGGGAACAGGCCGATCTGCTTGGGCGCGAGCTCGATGATGCGCAGGCCGCGGCTGGCGTATTCGTTGACCACTGCTTTGACCGTGGACGATTTGCCGGTGCCTTTGTCGCCATAAAGCAGGATGTTGTTGGACGGGCGGTCGTCCAAAAAGGCCAGGGTGTTGGCCACGACCTGTTCCTTCTGGCGGGCGTAGCCCTTGAGATCGGTTAAACGGATGGGATCAGGCCGGGAAACAGCAAGGATTTCGCCTTCTGGGCCGACTGTAAAGCAGTTGGACTTTGCAAAAAAGCCGTAGCCGAACTGCTGGTAAAAACCGCGCAATTGGTCGCCGTTTGTAAAGGGCAGGGGCTTTCCGGCGGGGAAATCGGGCAGATAGGCTAGGGTGCCGGCGTCGTTTGGGAAGGCTAGACAGGCTTGGGCGGCCAGGTCGCGGCCGGTGAGCGCCAGCAGGGCCGAAAGGGTTTCCAGGTCGCGGGTGACCGCCTGGAGGACGGCCGGGCTGGGTTGGGTGAGCGAACCGGTCAGCGCGTTGGAGCTGCACTGGATGCGCCGGCGCATCCAGCGGCCGGTATCGCCCGCGCGATAGATATGGTCGCATAGGGCACCGTAGGCGTCGCAAAAGGTCAGGACATCGGCCGAATAGGCGCCGAGCACCCGGCGATAGGCCTGCAAAAGCGGTTCATCTTGTAAATTGCGCAGCACGGACAGGCAACAAAGCCGCGTGTGTAACGTGTGAAAATCCATGGTTCTTCCTCCGTTTTTGGATTGCACCCGCGCCTGTTTTGGGGCGGGCTGCCGCCGGAACCGGACGAAAAAACGCACCTTCCGGCAGTTTTTAGCATAGCACAAAAAATATCCGGGCGCAACCGCCCGCGCCCGGCATAGCCTGAAAATGAAGCGATTTACAAAGGAGGACAACACCGTGCAATCGACCCAATATGCTATGATTGTCTGCCGCTCGCAGACCGAAGCCTTTTCCTGCCTGCGCCTGCTCCAAGGGGCCGGGGTGAGCGGGGTGCTGCGCAAGCCGCCGCGCATGAAAGGGGACAACGCCTGCGCCTGGGGGGTGCGCATTCTGGCCTGCGGCCTGCCCAACGCCCAGCGCCGCATGGACGAAAAGCATTTCCGTCCGCTGCGGGTGTATACCCTGTGAGGAGGGATGGCGATGATTTATTTGGATTGCGCTGCCACCAGCCTGCAAAAGCCGCGCGCGGTCTACCGGGCGGTGCGCCAGGCCATGGAGGGGGCGGGCGGCTATGGCCGCAGCGGCCACAAACCCGCCCTGTATGCCGGAGAGCTGGTCTATCACTGCCGGGAAACCGCCTGCCGGTTGTTCGGGCTGCAAGCGCCCGAACAGGTGGTCTTTACCCTCAATGCCACCCACGCGCTCAACCAGGCCATCCATGCCCTGGTGGGGCCGGATACCAAGGTGGCCGTGTCCGGATATGAGCACAATTCGGTGATGCGGCCGCTGTACGCGCGGGGCGTCCCGGTGCGAGTGCTGGAAAGCGGCCCCTTTGACCCGGACGGCCTGCTGGCCGCGGCCGAGCGGGCGCTGGACGAGGGGGTGCGGCTGTTTATCATCAACCATGTGTCCAACGTGTTCGGCGGGATTGCGCCGGTGGGCGCGCTGGATGCGCTGCTTGGGGACGCCGGCGCGGCGCTCATCTTGGACGCGTCCCAGTCGGCTGGGGCGGTGGGGATTGACGTGTCCACGCTGCCCTCGCTAGCAGCTGTGTGCATGCCCGGCCACAAGGGCTTGCTCGGCCCGCAGGGCACCGGGCTGCTGCTGGTCTGTTCAGACGCCTTGCAATGCCCGCTCTTGCAGGGCGGCACCGGCAGCCTGTCCCAAGATTTGCAGCAGCCCGACTTTTTGCCCGACCGGCTGGAAAGCGGCACCCCCAATGTCCCGGGCATCGCCGGGCTGGCCGAGGGCATGGCCTATGTGCTGCGGCGCGGCCCGGCGCGCATCCTGGCCCACGAGCAAAGGTTGCTCGCCGCCCTCAAAAAAGGGCTGGATGCCCTGCCGGACGTGGAGGTGTTCGCCAGCCCGGACCCGCAAGGGCAGGCGGGTGTGCTCTCTTTCCGGCATGCGCGCATCCCCTGCGAAACCCTGGCCGAGCAGCTCGCCGGGGAAGGCATCTGCGTGCGCGCCGGGCTGCACTGCGCCCCGCTGGCCCACCGCTCGGCCGGGACGCTGGACAGCGGCACCGTGCGCGTTTCGCTCGGGCCGTTTCATACGCGCCGGGAAATCGGGGATTTCATCGCAAAACTTTGTGAAATACTTGAGAAAATATGAAAAGTCGGTGAAATCTATTCACAGCTGGGGCGAGGTATGGTAAAATATGATCTAGCGCAAACAGCGCTTTTTGTGGAGAAACCATGCCGGAGCAAGCCGGACAACAGAAAATCAAGGTGTGGCAGATGGAATTTTGGGAAAATTATTGGTTACTCGTCAAAAATGGCTCGATCATCGACTTGATCGACATCGCAATCGTCGCCTTTTTGGTCTATCACCTGATCCGCTTTGTGCACAACACAAACGCTGAACGGCTGATCAAAGGCGTCATTATCCTGTTGGGCGTGCAATTTTTCGCCTCGACTGTGCATTTGAACACCATCAGCTTTGTGCTGGAAAACCTGTTTACCATCGGCATTGTGGCGCTGCCGGTCGTCTTTCAGCCCGAGTTGCGCCGCCTGCTCGAACAGATCGGCATGGGCCACGTGACAAGGCTGCTCGTGCGCCGCGAAAACGGCGAGACCGAGATCGATTTCGCCATCTCGCAGACCGTGCTGGCCTGCGAATCGATGAGCTGGTCGCGCACCGGCGCGCTGATGGTCTTTGAACGCATGGAGCGCCTGGGCGAGATCACCAAAACCGGCACCCGCATCGACGCCGAACCCTCGGCCGAGCTGATTAAGAATATCTTCTATCCCAAGTCGCCGCTGCACGACGGCGCCATGGTGCTGCGCGACGGGCGCATCCATTCGGCCGGGTGTGTGCTGCCGCTTTCTAAAAATTTAAACCTCAGCCGCGACCTGGGCACCCGCCACCGCTCGGCCGTGGGCATGAGCGAGCACTCGGACGCCGTGGTCGTGGTGGTGTCCGAAGAGACCGGCGCCATCTCGGTAGCCATTGGCGGGATGCTCAAGCGCCAGCTGGACGCCGAAACCCTGCGCAAAATTTTGCAGACCGAGCTGGTGCCGGATACAACCGATAAAAAGAAAAAGCGCTGGGGCATCCTGGCCGGCCGGCGGCCCAAGACAGACGGGAAGGATGCGGAAAAATGAATTTTTTAAAAGAACGCAATGTTTGGATTAAATTGGCCTCCATTTTGATCGCCGTCTTTCTCTGGTCGTACGTGCTGCTGACCGACAACCCGCCCAAGACCCAGAGCTTCCCCAATCTGGAGGTGCAGGCGGTGGGCGTGGAAAGCCTGGCCGACCGGTCGCTGACCCTGGTGAGCACCGAAACCCCCAAGATCACCCTGCGCCTGACCGGCACCAGCCAGGATATGGCCCAGCTGACCGCCAGCGACATTCAGGTCACCGTTGACCTGTCCAACATCCAGGAGGCAGGCGTCTACTATTTACAGCCGAACATCACCGTCGATGGGGATGTGCGCACAACCTCCTATGAGCCGCGCCGGGTGCAAATCACGGTGGAAAACGTGGTGTCCAAGGAGGTGCCGGTACAGGTGACCTCGATGAACAGCCTGCCAAGCAGCCGCCTGCTCGGAGACATGACGCCCGCAAGCGAGACGCTGCAAATCACTGGCGCCGAAAGCGTGGTGAACACGGTCGGCTATGCGCTGCTGACGGTGGATTTGGCCGAGGTCTCGGCCGATACCACCCAGACCTGCCGGGTGGCCCTATACACCGAAAATGATACCCAGGTCGATTCGCCCCTGGTGTCGCCTGCGCGCGAAACAATGGATGTGGACGTCCAGGTCAACCATGTGGCTACCGTGCCGCTGGGCGTATCGCTCACCCCGTCGGAAACCCTGACGGCCGATCAGGTGCAGGCCGAGATTTCGCCCACTTCGGTGCGGGTGTACGGCAGCCAGCAGGCGCTGGCTGAGCTGGAGAGCCTGTCGCTGGGCAGCATCGACCTGGCCACCGTCACCCGCAGCGGACAGAAAGTCACCTTGCCCATTGAGCTGCCTACGGGCGTGTCGCTCATGGATGGACAGCCCGATGAGGCCACGGTCACCCTCACCATCCAGCAGGAGGCCAGCCAGACCGAACAGCAGGCCACCCGAACCCTGGAGGTGACCCAGATCACCCTGGAGGACACCAGCGAAAATCCGCCCGAGGTCACCTTGAATACCCAGTCGGTGCGGGTGACCGTGGCCGGGACCCAGGAGGCGGTCGATGCGGTGACAGCCGACGATTTGACGGTCACCGCCCGCTTTGACTCGGCCTCCCTGGGCGCGGGTACCCACGAGGTCACCGCCCAAGCCGCAGTCAGCCGCGCCGGCGTCACCGTGCAGGGGGGCGAGGTCACGGTCAGCATCACCATCGCCCAGAGCGCGCCCGAAGAGACGCCGGCGCCGCCCCAGGAGGAACAAGAGGAGGCACCTGAACAAAGTTGAGTATTTTGGTTTCAAATATCCGCCAGCCCTTTGACGCGCCCGCCAGCCAGGCGTTTGACCAGGCCCGCCGGTTGTGCGGCCTGGACGGGCAGGTCCAAGCGTCGCTGCACAAGGTGTCCATCGACGCCCGCCACGGCCGGGTGTCCCGGGTGTATACCGTGCAGCTGGACGGCGTGCCCGATGAGCAGCAGCTGGTCGAGCGGCTGCATTCGCCCCAGGTCCGCCGCCGCACCGAGCAGCCGCTCATTCTGACACCGGGAAGGGAGACCTTATCGGTCCGTCCGGCGGTCATCGGGCTGGGGCCTGCCGGGCTGTTCGCCGCCTATGCGCTGGCCGCGTGCGGCTACCGGCCCCGGGTGTTCGAGCGCGGCGGCGATTTGACCGCGCGCGACGCGGCGGTCGAGGCGTTCCGCGCGGGCGGCGCGCTCGACCCGGACAGCAACATCCAGTTCGGTGAGGGCGGCGCAGGCGCCTACTCGGACGGCAAGCTGACCACCCGCATCCACGACCCCCTGTGCGAAGCCGTGCTGCGGTTGCTGCTGCGCTTTGGCGCGCCCCCGGAGATCGCCCACCTGGCCAAGCCCCACATCGGCACCGACCGGCTCAAAGGGGTGGTGCGCGCCATGCGCGAGGAGATCGTGCGGCTGGGCGGCGAAGTGCGCTTTGGCTGCGCGGTGACCGGCGTGCGCACCCAAAGCGGTGCGCTGTACGCCCTGCAAGCGGGCGGGGAGCAGATCGAATGCACCCAGGCTGTGCTGGCCATCGGCCACAGCGCACGCGATACCTTCCATGCCCTGTGGCGCGACGGCGTGGCCCTCGAGCCCAAGCCCTTTTCGGTCGGCGTGCGCATCGAGCACCTGCAACGCGACATCGACCGCGCGCTCTACGGCCGGGCGGCCGGCAGCGCCGGCCTGCCGCCCGCCGAATACGCCCTGTCCTACCGGGACAAGCAGAGCGGACGGGCCTGCTATTCCTTTTGCATGTGCCCGGGCGGCTATGTGGTGGCTGCCCAGAGCGAGCCGGACACGGTGGTGGTCAACGGCATGAGCCTGCACGCGCGCAGCGGCCCCAACGCCAACGCCGCTCTGGCGGTGCCGGTGTCGCCCGCTGACTTTGCCGACGGCACCCCCTTTGGCGGCGTGGCCTTGCAGCGGCAGATCGAACGGGCCGCTTTTCAGGCAGCGGGCGATTACCGCGCCCCCTGCCAGACGGTAAGCGACTTTTTGTCCGGGCGGAGCAGCACCGGCCCGGGCCGCGTACTGCCGACCTACCCGCGCGGCGTGGCCTATGGCCGGGTGGACGGCTGTTTGCCCGATTTCGTCGGGCGCGACCTGGCCAATGGGCTGCGTTACTTTGGCCGCAAAATCCGCGGCTTTGATGGGCCCGACGCCCTGCTTACCGCGCCCGAAACCCGCACTTCGTCGCCGGTGCGCATCCCGCGCGGCCAATCGTTTGGCAGCGTGGCGGTGGACGGGCTGCTGCCCTGCGGGGAAGGGGCCGGGTACGCGGGCGGCATCATGTCGGCGGCAGTGGACGGCCTGCGCGTGGCGCGAGGCCTGATCGAGCGGTTCGCGCCCCTGGAGCAAGGGGACGGGCCGGTCCAGCTATAAAAGTGAACGTTTTACGCGAGGAAGGAGCTCTCTTTTTATGATACAAAAAGCGGTGGTCAAGCGGATTTTGGACCAGGGTTTGGCCGAAATCGAGGTCCAGCGGCAGAGCGCCTGCGGGCACGACTGCGCCAGCTGCGGCGGCTGCGGCGCGCCCCAGGAGCGCATCCAGGCGGTGGCGCGCAACATCGTGGACGCCAAGGTGGGCGACACGGTCACGGTCGAAGGGGAAAATAAGCAGATCATGCGCATGGCGGCGATTGTGTATACCCTGCCGCTGGTGCTGTTTTTCGCCTTTTTCGTGGTGGCCAGCCTGTGCTCGCTGGGCGAGGGCGTGGCAGGCGCCTTGGGCTGCCTGGGCCTGGCCGTGGGCGTGGCCGTGGCGGTCGGCTATAACAAGCAGGTCAAAAAACGGGGCGGTACCCTGTTCACCATCATCAAAAAAGGTTAAAAATTTTTGAACATTTTTGCCGGCCATTGTCCCGGGTTTTGCCGGGGAAATGGGGCGCTTTTTGGCGTAAGACCGCAAAAACGCCCCGGAATTTCGCCAAATTTGTGGCAAAGTGCGGCGGGAAACCGCACTTTGGGGCGCGGCGGCCGCCTGTGGCCTGTCCGGCGTTGCGGCTGGACAGGCTTGTGTTTTTCATGGAAATCTTGTAGAATAGGTTGAATACGGTTTTTAGATGCGCAAGAATGCCAAAGAAAAGGAAAAAACTGCAATATGTTTGGATTCATCCGGCCCCTAAAACCTGAGCTGCGCGTGCGGGAAGCTGAGCGGTTTCAAAGCGTCTACTGTGGGCTGTGCCACACAATCGGCAGGCGCTATGGACAGCTGCATACCCTGTTTCTCAGCTACGATATGACCTTTCTGGCGCTCACGCTGCTGAGCCTGCCGCCCGAAGCGCCGCCTATGTGCCGCCGCCGGTGCGTGGCCAGCCCGCTGCGGCCCAAGGCGGTCTGCCCATCCGGCCCCGAACTGGAACGCACGGCCGACCTGAGTGTGCTGCTGGTCTACCACAAGCTGCGCGACACGGTCGCCGACGAACGGGGCGCCAAGCGCCTGCTCGGCCGCCTGGGCGCGGCCGCCGTCCGGCCCGGCTACAACAAGGCCCGCAGCCATTTGCCAGAAGTGGACAAGGAAATGGCCGGGTGTTTGGAAGAGCTGCGCGCGCTGGAACAGGCGCGCGTGCCCTCGCTCGACCGCCCGGCCGACACCTTTGCCCGGCTGCTGGCCGGGGTGGCGCCAGAGGCCGGGGCGGACACCGAACGCATTTTGCGGCAGATGTTTTACCACACCGGCAGGTGGGTGTATCTGCTCGACGCCTGCGCCGATTTGGCGGAGGACCTGGCAAGCGGCGCGTATAATCCGGTGGCGTTGCGGTTTGGGCTGTCCAGCCCCGACCTTTCGCCCGTGCGCCGGGAGCTGGAAATTACGCTCGAGCGCTCACTGGCCGATATCTACAACGCCTTTCAGCTGCTGACCGTCTACCGGGATCGGGAGCTGTTGGAAAATATCATCTGTCTGGGGATGCCTATGGTGACACGGCAGGTGCTGGACGGAACCTATCAATCGAACGGAGGACAAAGCAGGCATGGATCCTTATAAAGTGCTGGGTGTGACCCCGCAGACCAGTGACGACGACGTCAAACGCGCCTATCGTGAGCTGGCCCGAAAATATCACCCGGATAATTATGTGGGAAGCCCGCTGGCCGACCTTGCGGAAACCCGCATGAAGGAAATCAACCAAGCGTACGATATGATTATGAATGCCCGCGCGGGCGGCCAGAACGGCGCTGCGGGCGGACCAAGCAGCGGCGCAGGCGGCCCAAACAGCAGCGCAGGCAGCCAAAGCAGCGGCGCGGGCCGGCAATATGGCGGCGGATATGGGCCGTTTGGCTCTGCAGGCGGACCGTTTGGCGCCGGCGGCGCCAAGGATGCCTTCAGCGCCCAGATCCGCGACGCCATCAACAAGGGCAACCTGTCGCTGGCTGAGGAGATGCTCCAGCGCAGCCCCAACCGCAACGCTGAATGGTATTTCCTCATGGGGACGGTGTATTTCCGCAAAGGCTGGTATGATGAGGCCCGCTCGGCATATATGCAGGCCTGCTCGATGGACCCGACCAACATGGAATACCGCAACGCGCTCAATATGGTCGAAATGGGGGCCGGGTACGGCGGATACCGCCCGGCAAACGGCATGTCGGCGTGCGACTGCTGCGCGACCATGCTGTGCATGAACTGCTGTTGCAACAGCTGCTGCGGTCCAGGCGGCTGCTGACGGGGCGGAGAACAAAGAACGGTAGAACGGGGGAGAGAAGCGGATGAAACACGCGTCTCGCGCGGCGCATGGCGGCCTGCTGACCGCAGCTTCGGTTGTATTGCTGGCGCTTGCTTCGGCCTTTTCACCAGCAGGCTGGGCGTTGTGCATCTGCGCTGGGCTGGCGGCCGCCCTGCCGCTTTCGCATGGGCAAGCGCGGCTGGGGGTGTTGGTCTATGTGGCGACATCGGTTTTGGCGGCGGTGATCGTGCCGGGCAAACGGTATGCGCTGGCGTATATTCTGCTCTTTGGCCTATATCCGCTGGTCAAATATGGAATCGAACGAATGCGCAAGCGCCCGCTGGAATGGGCGCTCAAACTGGGGTATGCCTGCGCGTTGGGCGCGGCCGTGTGGCTGCTGCTTACGCGCGGGCTGCTGGCCGCAGGCGGCTGGGCGGCCGGAAAACCGCCCGCAGTGCTGGCGGCCCTGGCGCTCGCAGCATTTGGGATTTATGATATTTTTCTTTCAAGGTGTATCGCGCTGCTCGGCGTGCTGTTTGGCAAGCGGCCGCCGGATGCGCGCGAATAAAACGGTGAACGGGAGGACAAACGAATGAAAAGCATGACCGGCTATGGCCGCGGCCGCGCGTCGGCGGACGGGCGGGATATTGTCGTGGAGGTGCGCGCGGTCAACCACCGGTACTTGGATGTGAGCGTCAAAGCGCCGCGAAGCTACGGCTTTTTGGAGGAGGCGCTCAAAAAGCAGGCAAGCGCGCGGATGAACCGCGGCAAGGTGGATATTCTGGTATCGGTGAACGAAACCGGCGCGCGGCAGACCACGGTGGCGCTCGACCTGGCGCTGGCGCGGCAGTACCTGGACGCGCTGAACGAACTGCGCGACGCGCTGCACCTGCACGACGACGTGAGCGTGATGAACCTGGCCCGGCTGCCGGACGTGCTGACAAGCGAACGGGCCGAGGTGGACGCCGAAGAGCTGACAAAGGCGGTGTGCGCTGTGTTCGACCAGGCGGCCGACGTGTTCGACGCCATGCGCGAGCACGAGGGCAGCCGGATGGCCGCCGACATTACCGGGCGGATGCAGGCCATCCGCGCATTGGTCGGGCAGGTCGAAGTGCGCTCGCCCGAGCGGGTGGAGGCCTACCGCGCCCGGCTGCAAAAACGGATGCAGGAAATCTTGGGCGACAACACGGCCGACCCCCAACGCATCCTGACCGAAGCGGCCATCTTTGCAGACAAAACAGCGGTGGACGAGGAAACCGTGCGGCTGCGCAGCCACCTGGACCAGCTGGAACAGATGCTCGCTGACGCCCAGCCGGTGGGCCGCAAGATGGACTTCTTGGTGCAGGAGATGAACCGAGAGGCCAACACCATCGGCTCCAAGGCCAACGACACCCAGACCGCCCGGCTGGTCATCGACCTCAAGGCCGAGATCGAAAAGATCCGCGAGCAGGTGCAAAACATCGAATAGGGGGAAAACGATGAAACTCATCAACATCGGCTTTGGCAATATGGTGGCCGCTGGCCGGCTGGTTGCCATTGTCAGCTCGGAGTCGGCGCCGATCAAGCGCCTGATCCAAGAGTCGCGCGACCGGGGCGCGCTGATTGACGCCACCTACGGCCGCCGCACCCGTGCGGTGCTCATCACAGACAGCAACCATGTGATCTTGTCGGCGATCCAACCAGAGACCATCGCAGGCCGGTTGGACGCACGCGCAGAGGAAGGAGAGGACATTCATGGCGAAACGAGGTAAACTTTTTGTGCTGACCGGGCCGAGCGGCGCGGGCAAAGGGACCATTTTGGAACACATTCTCAAGGCGGCGCCCAATCTGTTCTTGTCGGTGTCGGCCACAACCCGCGCCCCGCGCGCAGGGGAACAGGAGGGCATCCACTATTTCTTCCTGTCCCGGGAGGCGTTTGAAGAACGGGTCAAACAGGGCGACTTTTTGGAGTACGCCGAATATGTGGGCAACTACTACGGGACCCTGGAAAAGCCGGTGGACGAGCGGCTGGACGAGGGATATGACGTGATCTTGGAGATCGAGGTGCAGGGCGCCATGCAGATCCACCAAAAGCGCCCGGACGCGGTGCTGGTGTTCGTCGCGCCGCCCTCGATGGAGGAGCTGTCCCGCCGGCTGTACGGCCGCGGCACCGAGGACGCCCAGGAACGGGAGCGCCGCCTGCAAACCGCCGAGCACGAGATGACCTACAAGGACAGCTTTGACTACATCGTGACAAACGAAGTGCTCGAACGGGCGGTCGGTGACCTGCTGGCCATTTTCCGCGCCGAGCGCTGCCGCAACAACCCGCGGCAAATCCAGGGAGAGGGGAACACGCAATGCTAAAACCATCGATGAACGAGCTGATGAAACGGGTGGGCAACCGCTACCTGTTGGTCAATTTGTGCGCCCAGCGGGCGCGGGACATCGCCCAGCAGGCAGAGGAGAGCGGCGACCCGCTGCCCGACAAGGCGGTCAAGCTGGCGCTTGACGAGATCGCGGCAGGCGCGATCGTCTATAAGCCCGGCCCCAAGGCCGAGCCGGTGCGCACCTTTGAGCCCAGCGGCGGCACACTCGACCTGGACTTTGACGATGACCAGAGCTATCTGGACGAGCCCGGCCACGACTTTGGCCTGTCCGGCCAGCACGAGGAGGATCAGGGCGAATGATCGCGGGAAAAACCGTGGTGCTGGGCGTGACCGGCGGCATCGCCGCCTATAAGGCGGCTGACCTGGTCTCGCGCCTGAAAAAAATGGACCTCAAGGTGTTCGTGGTCATGACCCAGTCGGCCACCGAGTTCATCACCCCGTTGACACTGGAAACCCTGTCGGGCAACCGGGTGGTGGTGGACACCTTTGACCGTTCCTTCCCCTGGGAGGTCGAGCACATCGCCCTGGCCAAGCGGGCCGATGGGTTCGCCATCGCGCCCGCCACCGCCAACGTGCTGGGCAAAATGGCCCACGGCATCGCTGACGATATGCTCACCACCACCGTGATGGCCACCAAGGCCCCGCTGGTGCTGGCCCCGGCCATGAACACCGGCATGTACGAAAACCCGGTGGTGCAAGAAAACATCCGGCTGCTGCGCGGACGGGGGGCGCAGATCGTCGAACCCGCGGTCGGCTTGCTGGCCTGCGGCGACACCGGAAAAGGCAAAATGGCCGACCCGGCCGAGATTGCCGAAGCCATCGAGCGCGCCCTGACCCCCCAGGACCTGGCCGGCAAACGGGTGCTGGTCACAGCCGGCCCCACCCGCGAAGCCATGGACCCGGTACGCTTTCTGTCCAACCATTCGACCGGCAAGATGGGCTATGCGCTGGCCCGCCAGGCTTGGCTGCGCGGCGCGCAGACCACCCTGGTGTCCGGCCCGACCGCGCTGACACCGCCCCAAGGGGTGGAGCTGGTGCCGGTCACGTCGGCGCTCGACATGCGGCAGGCCGTGCTGGACCGGCTGGATACGACCGACTGGTTCATCAAAGCCGCTGCGGTGGGCGATTACCGCCCGGCCCATCAGGCCGACCAAAAGCTCAAAAAGCAGGACGGGGACTTGCAGGTGCAGCTGACCCGCAACCCCGACATCTTGGCCGAGCTGGGCGGCAAAAAACGCCCCGGTCAACTGCTGTGCGGCTTTTCGATGGAAACCCAGGACCTGCTGGACAACTCCCGCAAAAAGCTCCAAAGCAAACACTGTGACCTCATGGTGGCCAACAACCTCAAAACCGCGGGCGCAGGCTTTGCCCACGACACCAACGTGGCCACCCTGCTTTATCCGGACGGGCGGACCGAGCCGCTATCGCTCATGGAAAAGCGGGCGCTGGCCGACTGCGTGCTCGACCGGCTGCTGGACCTGTCGCGGGGGTGAGACCATGCGGTTTTGTGCGGTCGCCGTGGATGCGGCGACCTTTGCCATAGACCGGCCCTATACCTACGCACTGCCGGGCGAACTGGACGTGCAGGTGGGCTGCCGGGTGCTGGTGCCCTTTGGCCGCGGCAACCGCGCCGCCGAAGGCATGGTATTGGCGTTTCCCGAGCAGGCGCCGGACGGCCCGGTCAAGGCGGTTTTGTGCACGCTCGACCAGCAGCCGGTTTTGTCGGCCGGGCAGATCCAGCTGGCCTCGTGGATGCGTGAGCGGCTGTACTGCACCTTCTACGACTGCGTGCGCGCCATTTTGCCGGCCGCGCTGTGGCTGGACCTGCGCGACACCTACACCGTGCAGGTCTCAGACGCCGAACTGGAACTGCGAAAAGCCCAGGGTTACGGCCCGGTGCTCCAGGCCTTCGACCGGCACAAGACCCGCACCCGCAAGCAGCTGCGGCAATCTTTCGCCGGGCGGTTCCCGGCAGCCCAGTTAAACGAGCTGTGCGAGCAGGGTGTGCTGCTCTACCAAAGCGGCGTGGCCCGCCGCGCCCAGGACAAGCGCGAGCGCTGGTACCGGCTGGCCCTGCCCGATGAGGAGGCCATGCGCCGCGCCCAGCGCCCACGCAGCCATCCGGCCCGCCAGGACGTGGTCGCCTGCCTTTCCGGCGGGCGGGAGCTGAACCGGCAGGCGCTGCAATACCAGACCGGCGTGAGCGAAAACGTGCTGGCAGGCATGGTCAAAAGCGGGCTGCTCGAAGTGGTCTACCGGGAAAGGCTGCGCGCACCTGATTTTTCCGATGTGCCGCCCGCGCCGCTGCCCACCCTGTCGGAAAAGCAGCAGGCGGCCTACGAGGGCCTGCGGGGGCTGCTGTTCCGGCCCGGGGGCGCGGCCGCGCTGCTGCACGGCGTGACCGGCAGCGGCAAAACCCAGATCTATCTGCGGCTGATCGCCGACGCCCTGCAAGCCGGGCGCACCGCGCTGGCGCTGGTGCCCGAAATCGGGCTGACCCCCCAGCTGACCGGCATCTTTGCCGCCCACTTTGGCGGGCAGCTGGCTGTGCTGCACTCGGCAATGAGCGACGGCGAACGATACGACAGCTGGAAAAAAATCCGCAGCGGCCAGGCCCGGGTGGTCGTGGGCGCGCGGTCGGCGGTGTTCGCGCCGCTGCAAAATTTGGGCGTCATCGTGCTCGACGAGGAGCAGGACGGCGCCTACCAGGCCGACCAGGGGCCGCGCTACCACGCGCGGGATGTGGCCCGGTTTTTGGCCCGGCGGCAGGGCGCGCTGCTGGTGCTGGGGTCGGCTACCCCGTCGGTGGAGAGCTATTACCGGGCCGAACAGGGGCGGTATGCGCTGTTTTCCCTGCCCGAGCGGTACGGCGAGGGCGGCCTGCCCGAAGTGACCGTGGCCGACATGCGCGGGCTGTCGCGCAAGGGCCTCAATGGCTCGATCGGCCCGGTGCTGCACCAGGCGCTGGAAACCTGCCTGGCCCGCGGCGAACAGGCGATCTTGTTCCTAAACCGCCGGGGCGACAGCCGCACAGTCGGCTGCGCCGCCTGCGGCTGGACGCCCGATTGCCCGTCGTGCTCGACCACCATGACCTACCACTCGGCCAACGGCCGCGCCATGTGCCACTACTGCGGCGCGTCCATCCGCCTGGGGCATACCTGCCCGGCCTGCGGCAGCCCGCACCTGTTCATGGAAAGCCCGGGCACCCAGCGGGTCGAGCGCGAACTGCACGAAAAATTCCCGGGCGCGCGGGTTTTACGCATGGACGCCGACACCACGACCGCCAAACATGCGCACGAAGCCCTGCTCAGCGCCTTTGGCCGGGGCCAGGCCGACATCCTGCTCGGCACCCAGATGGTCACCAAGGGGCTGGACTTTGCCCGGGTGACCTTGGTGGGCGTGCTGGATGCCGACCAGTCGCTCTATGCGCCCGACTTCCGCGCGCACGAACGCACCTTTTCGCTCATCACCCAGGTGGTCGGCCGCGCCGGCAGGCGGGACGCCGCCGGACAGGCGGTCATCCAGACCTTCAGCCCCGACCACCCGGTCATCTTGTCGGCCGCCCGGCAGGATTACCTGGCCTTCTACCGCGAAGAGCTCGACCGGCGGTGGGCCACCCAAAGCCCGCCCATCTGCGAGCTGCTGCTCTTGTGCGCCAGCGGCGAACACGAACAAAAGGTGCTCGCCGCGCTGCTGCGGCTGAAAGAGCGGCTGACCAGCCTGATGGCCGGGCAGTTCGCTGATTTCCGGTACCCGGTGCTCGGCCCGGCGGCGGCCAGTATGCTGCGCGTGGCCGGAAAATACCGCTACCACCTGACCATCCGCTGCCCGGACAACAAGCGCCGCAGGCAGCTGATCGCCGGGGTGCTGCGCGAGGCCGCGAGGCAAAACCGGGATGTATCTCTATTCGCAGAGCTCAACCCGGATTCGATGTAAAATAAAGGAGTCATATGCCATGGCAATTCGCAACATACTAACACAGGGCGACGAGATGCTCACCAAGCGGTGCCGCCCGGTGACAAACTTCGACGAGCGGCTGCACATCCTGCTCGACGACATGAAGGACACCCTTGTGCAGTCGGGCGGCGCCGGGCTGGCCGCACCCCAGGTGGGCGTGCTGCGCCGGGTGGTCGTGCTGCTCGATATCAACCAAGAGCCCGAGGAGATGGTCGAGCTGGTCAACCCCGAGGTAATCGAGATGAACGAGCAGGTCCCCACCGTGGAGGGCTGCCTGTCGGTGCCGGGCAAGTACGGCTATGTCGAGCGCCCGACCTGGGCCAAAGTGCGCGCCCAGGACCGCTTCGGCAACTGGTTCGAGCGCGAGGGCGAGGGCATGGTCGCCCAGTGCTTTTGCCATGAAACCGAACACCTGGACGGCCACCTGTTCACCGAAAAGGTGCTCGAATACGTCGATCTGGAGCAGGAGAACGCCGAATGAACATTCTGTTTATGGGAACGCCCGACTTCGCCGTGCCCAGCCTGGAAGGGCTGCTGCGCGCCGGGCACAACATCGTGGGCGTGGTCACCCAGCCCGACAAGCCCCGCGGCCGCAAAATGGTGCTGACGCCGCCGCCGGTCAAGGCGCTGGCGCTCGCGCACGGCCTGGACGTCTACCAGCCGGACACCCTCAAGGACGGCGCCCTGCTGCCGCTGCTCGAACGGACCCGGCCCGACCTGATCGCGGTGGTGGCCTACGGCAAGCTGCTGCCGGGATATGTGCTGGACTTCCCGGCGCGCGGGTGCATCAACGTACACGGATCGCTGCTGCCGCGCTGGCGGGGCGCCGCACCCATCCAGTGGTCGGTGCTCGCAGGCGACCGCTATGCAGGCGTGACCACCATGCAGATGGGCCCGGGGCTGGACACCGGCGACATGTTGCTGCAATACCGCACCGAGATCGGCCCACGCGAGACCGCGGGTGAGCTGTTTGACCGGCTGGCCGGGGCGGGCGCGCAGTTGCTGTGCGACACCATCGACCGGCTGGATGAAATCCAGCCGACCCCCCAGGACGGCAGCCAGGCCACCCATGCGTCCATGCTGGACAAATCCATGGCCGAGATCGATTGGTCCAAGCCCGCCGGGCAGATCGACTGCCTGGTGCGCGGGATGAACCCCTGGCCGGTGGCCTGGACCCGCTTGGACGGACAGGTGATGAAAATTTTCGCAGCCGAGCCGGTAGAGGATTTGTCCGGTCAAGCGGGTACGGTCTTGCGCGGCAAGGACGAACTGCTGGTCGCCTGCGGCGCGGGCGCGGTGCGGGTGACCGAGCTGCAAATGGCGGGCGGCAAACGCATGGCGTCGCGCGACTACCTGCGCGGCCACCCGGTGCCGCCCGGTACACGGCTGGGCTGAGCGCCCGCATGAGGAGGAGCTATGCTGCCTTATTACTACGGTTTCGATTACTACTATCTGGTCTTGGTGCTGCCCTGCATCGTGCTGGCGCTGTGGGCGCAGTTCAAGGTCAAATCCACGTTCGGAAGGTATTCCCAGGTGATGAGCCGCCGGCATATGACCGGCGCGCAGGCGGCTGCCGCCGTGCTGCGCGCAAATGGCGTGCTGGGCGTGCGCATCGAACGGGTGGCCGGCAACTTGACCGACCACTTTGACCCGCGGCAAAACGTCATCCGTCTGTCGCAGAGTGTGTACGATTCTCCTTCGGTGGCGTCCATCGGCGTGGCCGCCCACGAGGCAGGGCATGCGGTACAGTACGCCATCGGCTACGGCCCGATGAAATTGCGCGCCGCCATCATCCCGCTGACCAACCTGGGCTCGACGCTGGCGCTGCCACTGATCCTGATCGGGTTCATCTTCAACTACGGCCCGCTGATCACCATCGGCATCGCCTTCTTCGGGTTTTCCACGCTGTTCCAGCTGGTGACCCTGCCGGTCGAGTTGGACGCCTCCCGCCGGGCGCTCGCGGCCATCCGGTCGGGCGGGCTGCTCTACGACGACGAATACCCCATGGCCAGGAAAACCCTGACCGCTGCGGCGATGACCTATGTGGCCGCGCTGGCCGTGTCGCTGGCCCAGCTGCTGCGGCTGATCTTGCTATTTGGCGGACGGGGGCGGCGGGATGAATAAGCCAGGTTCGGCGCGGCAGGCGGCCGCGCAGGCACTGTTTGCCGTGCAGGAACAGGGGGCTTGGTCGGAAGAAGCGCTGCACCGCCAACTGGACGCCGCTGCGCTCCATGGGCGCGACGCCGCTTTGGCCGCCCGGCTGACCTACGGCACCCTGCAAAATTACGCGATGTGCGATTTCTACTTGGCGCATTACGTCAAAGGCGGGCTGCATAAGCTGGAACCCCGGGTGCATACCCTGCTGCGTATGGGCGTCTACCAGCTGACCATGCTCGCGCGCATCCCCGACCACGCGGCGGTGGGGGAGACGGTCGCACTGGTGCGCCGGTACGCCAAGGGCGGCGCCCGCGCGGCCGGGCTGGCCAACGGCGTGCTGCGCGCCGTGGCCCGGGACCAGCAGGCGGACACCCTGCCCCGCCCCGACTGCCCGGATAAGGAGAGCTACTACGCGCTGCGGTACAGCCAGCCCGAGTGGTTCATCCGGCAGCTGAGCGCCCGGTTCGGCTGGAAACAGGCCGGACAGATCGCGGCCGCAAACAACGAGCCCGCCCCGCTGTCGGTGCGGGTCAACCGGCGCAAGCTGCCGCCCGAAGAAGCCGCCGAGCGGCTGCGGCAGGACGGCTTTGCCGTGCAGCCCCATCCGGCCATGCCCCATATCCTGTTGTGCACGGGCGGCGACATCGCCCGGCACCCGCTCTTTTTGTCCGGCGGCGTCACCGTGCAGGACGCGGCCAGCGCCGCCTGCGTCGAGGTGCTGGACCCGGTACCGGGCAGCTTTGTGGTCGATTGCTGCGCCGCACCGGGCGGCAAGAGCTTTTACATAGCCGAACGGATGGACGACCAGGGCGCCGTGCTTTCCTGCGACATCTATCCGCACAAGCTGCAAACCATCGCCCAGGGCGCCGCCCGGCTGGGGCTCGGCAGCATCCGCACCCGCTTGGCCGACGGCCGCGCCGCCCAAGAGGACCTCACCGGCAAAGCCGATTTCGTGCTGTGCGATGCGCCCTGCTCGGGGTTCGGCATCCTGCGCAAAAAGCCAGAGATCCGCTTCAAAACCGACGCGCAGACCGCCGGTTTGCCCGGCACCCAGGCGGCCATCTTGCAAAATGCCGCCCAGTATGTGCGCCCGGGCGGCACGCTGGTCTATTCGACCTGCACGGTGCTCGAGCGCGAAAACGAAGGGGTGGTGCGCGCCTTCTTGCAGCATAGCCCGGCCTTTGCGCTCGAACCGTTCGGCCACCCGGTGTGCGGCCGGACCGAGGGCATGGTCACGCTGCTGCCGCATTTGCACCACACCGACGGATTCTTCATCGCCAAACTCAGGAGGAAACCATGAGCAAACCCCAAATCAAAGCCTTAAGCGCAGACGAACTGCGCCAGGCGCTCGTCGAAATGGGCGAAAAACCCTTCCGCGCCGGGCCAATCTTGAAATGGCTGCACACGCCGGTGGTCTCGTTTGACGAGATGACCGATCAGTCCAAAGCGCTGCGCGCGCGGCTGGCGGAGCGGTTTGAACTGACCGTGCCCGGATTGGTGCGGCGGCAGCAGTCCAAGGTGGATGGTACGGTCAAATACCTGTGGCAGATGCGCGAAGGCGACCTGGTGGAGAGCGTGCTGATGCGCTACGAACACGGCAACACGGTGTGCGTGTCCACCCAGGTGGGGTGCCGGATGGGGTGCAAGTTTTGCGCCTCTGGGCTGCTGGGATTGCGGCGCAATTTGTCGGCCGGCGAAATTTTGGACCAGGTTTTGTTCGCACAAAAGGATTGCGGACAGAAAATCCATAATATCGTGCTCATGGGCACCGGGGAGCCGCTGGATAACTACGAAAATGTGCTGAAATTCCTGCATCTGGTTTCCAGCCCGGGCGGAATCCACATCGGACAGAGGCATATCTCCTTGTCAACGAGCGGATTAGCTGATAAAATAGAGAAGTTGGCAGCGGAAAATTTGCAGATCACGCTGTCGGTGTCGCTGCACGCACCCGACAACGACAGCCGCAACCGGATCATGCCGGTCAACCGCAGCTTTCCGATCGAACGGCTGATGCAGGCCTGCCGGTATTACTTCGATACCACCGGGCGGCGGATTTCGTATGAATACGCCATGGCGCACGGGGTGAGCGACCGGCCCTGGCAGGCCGAACGCCTGGCCGCGCTGCTGCGCGGGCGGCCGGGCCATGTCAACCTGATCCCGCTCAACCGGGTCAAGGAAAGTCCGCTGCAACCCTCTAGCCGGGAGGCGGCCCGGCGGTTTCAGCAGATTCTGGAAAAGAACGGGGTCACGGTCACGGTGCGCCGCCGTTTGGGCCCAGACATCGACGCAGCCTGCGGCCAGCTTCGCCGCAGGACATTAGAAGAAGGTGATAGGAAATGATGGCTTATGGTAGCACGCACACGGGTATGGTCCGCGCGAACAACCAGGACAGTTTCGCCGTGGAGGTGCTAGAGGGCATGGACACCGCTTTGCTCGCGGTGTGCGACGGCATGGGCGGCGCCAACGCAGGCAACGTGGCCAGCCGGTTTGCGCTCGACCGCTTTTTGCTGGAGATCAAGCAGGGCATTTGCCCCAACATGGGGCAGACCGAAAAAGAGGACCTGATGCGCGTGGCCGCCCAGGCGGCCAACGGGGAGGTGTTCGAGCTATCGGTCGGGCAGCCCGAATACCGCGGCATGGGGACGACGCTTGTGGGGGCGCTCATCCAAGGGGACACGGCCGAGCTGCTCAATGTGGGCGACAGCCGGGCCTACCGCATCCGCGGCGAGCAGATCGAACAGCTGACAGAGGACCACTCCTATGTGCAGGAGATGGTGCGCAAAGGCAAACTCACGCCCGAGCAGTCGCGCAATCACCCGCATAAGAACCTCATCACCCGGGCCATTGGGGTGGAGGAGTTTGTGGACAGCGATTTGTATCAATACACCCTTGCCCCCGAGGACGTGCTGCTGTTGTGCTCGGACGGCCTGTACGGAATGGTGGATGAGCGCACGGTGGTCCAGATCGTGCGGCAGGCGGCCACGCTCGAGGAGGCGGCGGACGCGCTGATCAACCGGGCCTGTCAGGCGGGCGGTGTGGATAATATTACCGTGGTATTATATCGCCGCGGCGTTTCAGCCGAATAAGGAGAGAGTAAACGTATGGATAAGTACATTGGAACCGTGCTTGGTGGGCGCTATGAGATTCTGGAGGTACTTGGCGTTGGCGGCATGGCGATCGTATACAAAGCCTATTGCCGGGTGCTCAACCGTTATGTCGCCATTAAAATGCTCAAAGAGGAATTCGTCCAGGACAACGAGTTCCGCCGCCGGTTTTACAACGAATCGCAGGCAGTCGCCAAACTGTCGCACAACAATATTGTGGCCATTTACGACGTTGTCCACTCGGATGGGCTGGACTACATCGTCATGGAGCTGATCGACGGCATCACACTCAAGGAATTTTTGCAGAAAAAAGGCCACCTGTCCTGGCAGGAGACCGTGTTTTTCGCCGAGCAGATTGCCCGTGCGCTCGAACACGCGCATAGCCGCGGCATTATCCATCAGGACATCAAGCCCCACAATATCATGCTGCTGCGCGACGGCACCGCCAAGGTCACCGACTTCGGCATCGCCCGGCTGGAGAGCAACCAGGAAACCCGCGTGATGCAGGAGGCCATCGGCTCGGTGCACTACATCGCGCCCGAGCAGGCCAAAGGCTCGCCCATCGATGCACGGGTGGATATCTACTCGCTGGGCGTTGTGATGTACGAGATGCTCACCGGCAAACTGCCCTTTGAAGGCGACTCGGCAGTGGCCATCGTCATGCAGCATATCAACTCGGTGCCGCTCATGCCCAGCGAAATCGTCCCCGGCATCCCCAAGGGTATGGACGAGATCGTCATGCACGCCATGAGCCCCAACGCCTCCAAACGTTACCCCACCGCCCAGGCCCTCTACAACGACCTGGAGCGCATCAAGCAAAACCCCAACGCCGTGTTCACTTACACCCAGCACGACACCCGCGGCAGCGGCCCCATGCTCGACGAGACCCGTGCCATCTCCTACCAGCACGGCGCCAAGGCCGAGCAGCCCGCCCCCCGCCGGGACGAACGCCGCGCAAGCGACCGGCAGGACGCCGACGGCGACTACGCGCCCCGCCGCCCACGCAAGAAAAAACAGCGCTCACCGGTGGCGCTGGCGGCCGCGGTGGTGGCCGTGATCGCGGTGGTCGCCATTGTGGCCGGGGTGCTGCTGCTGTCGGGCGGCGGCAGCGAGCGGGTGGAGGTGCCGAGCTTCATCGGCCAGAACATCGACGACGTGCTGGCCGCCCAGGAAACCGATTACGCAGACTTCACCCTGGTCGAAAAGGCCGAGCGGGTGTATGACCCCGACTATAACGAGGGCGACATCATCGACCAGGACCCGGAAAGCGGCCGGATGGTGGCCGTGGGTACCCGCATTGAACTGACCGTCTGCGGCCCCGAGGAGGAGCAGGACCAGGGCTATACGCTCATCGACTTCTCGGATATGGAGCTCGATCAGGTGGTCCGCCTGCTGACCCAGAACGGCCTGGAAAACGCCTACTCGACCGTCGAGGAAGCCAGCGATACCATTGACGAGGGCCGGGTCATCCGCTCCGAGCCGGGCGCCGGCACCACCGTGACCGCCGACGACACCATCACCCTGTACGTCAGCACCGGACCCGAGCAGACCACGGTCGGCGTGCCCGACGTGCGCGGCATGACGCTCGAGCGGGCGCGCAGTATGCTGGAGTCCTACGGCCTGAGCGTGGGCCAGGTGCGCAACGAGGAAAATGACCAGACTGCCGGACAGGTGTTCCGCCAGTCGGTCAGCCCGGACACCCAGGTCGAAGCAGGCACATCGGTGGACTTGTACGTCAGCACCGGCCCCAGCCAGCAGGAACCCACCCCTGGCACCAGCAGCGAGACCGGCGGCGAAACCGGCAATGAGACCGGCGGCGAGACTGGCGGCGAGACCGATCCGTCCGGCGATTCGGGCGCATCGGGCAGCAGCACCGGCACCGCGCTGGTGCCGGTCAACCTGCCGGACAGCTCGTCCTGCCATGTGCGCATCTACCTGGGTACCCAGTTGCTCTATGAGCACACCTTCAGCCCGGCAGGCGGACAGCAGAACATCGAGGTCACCGGCCCTGCCGGCGACCAGATGCTGGATATCTATATCGGCAGCGAAAAAACCTCCAATATCTATACGTTTAATTGATCCCAAGATCCGGCCCCGGTACGATGCGACCCCCACGCGCACCGCCGGGGCTGGTCTATATGGAAAACCCAAAAGAAAAGGAGCATCATTTTTTGCAAAATCGCGGAACATTGGAGCACAAAGGAACCATTTTGAATGGCGTCATCTTGAAGGGCGTGGGCGGATTTTACTACGTGGACACCGGCGAAGGGGTGGTCGAATGCAAGGCGCGCGGCAAATTCCGCAAGACGGTCGGCAAGCCGCTGGCCGGCGACCGGGTGGCCATCCAAATGCAGGACGACGGCACCGGCTTTGTGGTGGAAATTGAACCCCGGCGCAATGCGCTCATCCGCCCGGCGCTGGCCAATATCGATTTGCTGGTGGCGGTGGCGTCGGCCGCCCCGCCGGTGACCGACCGGTTCCTCATCGACAAGGTGATCGCCATCGCCGAAAACAAGGGCATCGAGCCCCTTGTCGTCATCAATAAGGCCGACCTCGACCCCGGGGACGATCTGCTTGCCACCTACCGGCTGGCCGGCATCGACGCGCTGGCCGTCAGCGCCCAAACCGGCGCCGGCCTGGACCGGCTGACCGAACACCTCGCAGGCAAGGTTTCGGCCTTTGCCGGCAACTCCGGGGTGGGCAAGTCCAGCCTGCTCAACCGGCTGCTGCCCGAAGCAGGCGCGGCGGTCGGAGAAATCTCGGCCCGCATCGGCCGCGGACGCCACACCACCCGCCATATTGAACTGACCCCGTTCGCGGGCGGCTATCTGGCCGACACGCCCGGGTTTTCATCGTTCGATACCGAGCAGATGGACCTGGTGCTGGCCGAGGATTTGCAGTACGCGTTCCGCGAGTTCGCGCCCTATTTGGGCCAGTGCAAATTCACCGGCTGCGCCCACGTCAAGGAAAAGGGCTGTGCGGTGCTGGCCGCGGTCGAGCGGGGCGAAATCGCCCCCAGCCGCCACGAAAGCTATGTAAAACTCTATAACAGTGTAAAGGATCTTAAGAAATGGGAGCTTGGCAAGGACGCAGGGCGCTGATTTTGTCGGCCGCCCCCTGCGGCAATCTGGATTATTTGAAACCCTATCTGCAAAACGGCCCGCAGCCCATCGTGCTGTGTGCCGACGGCGGGGCGCGCTATGCGCGCGCACTCGGCCTGCGGCCCGATGTGGTGGTGGGCGATTTTGACTCGGGCGCGCCGGACGTGGACTGCGGCGAATGCATCCGGCTGTCGCCCCAGAAGGACGACACCGACACCCAGCACTGCGCCGCGCTGGCGCTATCGCGCGGCTGCCGCGACCTGACCCTGGCCTGCGCCACCGGCGGCCGGCTCGACCACCTGCTGGCCAATTTGCTGCTTTGCGAAACCGTGCACGAACAGGGCGGGCATTTAACCGTCCTGGACGAGCAGAACACCGTCCAGCTGCACCCGGGCGGCACGCTGCACTTCACCCGCGACCCCGCAAAGCGGTATGTCTCCCTCATCCCCCTCGACCGCACCCTCGGGGGCGTGACCCTCCACGGCCTGCAATACCCCCTCGCAAACGCCACCCTCCGCCGCGACCAGGTGATCTCCATCTCCAACGAAGCCGCGGACGAACAGTTCACCATCCACATCACCCACGGCCGCGCGCTGCTTGTCTTTTCTACGGACGCGCCTGCGGGGGCCGGCCCCCACACCCCCGGCGGGGCTCCGCCCCTGCACCCCGCCAGGGGCTAGCCCCTGGACCCGTCTTCCCGGAATTGGCATTCCGGGAGGGACAGGATAAAAAGGGGCCTGGGGGCTAGCCCCCAGCGCGGTCCAGCCGCGCAGGCTGGCCGCTGCCCGCAGGCAGCGGAACCCCCTTTCAAAATCCGCTCCGCGGATTTTGAACGATTCCCGCCACCCAAGAGGTTCGCCCTGCGAACCTCTTTTTTGATTTTCTGCATCCCCAAACAGGCTGGCTTGTAGAAACCATCCGCCGCACAGCCCAGCGCTTGCGCCGGCGCAAAGCCTGGCGCGCAAGGATGCGCTGTGCGGGGCCGTTCAACCGGCAAGAATCGGCTTTTTCTCAGCAAGATACAGACAAACGCAAAGACCTGTGCAAAAGTTACTCAAGCGGATTTTGCAATTTTTACAGTTCGTGCTTGCAGAAACGCGCAAAAGATGGTAAAATAGACTTGTAAATCAAAGGGGGTCGTTTTTTCGTGCAACAAGAATTAAAGCCCATCTCGTCGATCGCCGCCAAGGTGCAGGCATCGACCACATTGGTAATCGACAGCCTATTCAAAGAGATGAAGGCCGTGGGCAAAGACGTGGTCGGCTTTGGCGCGGGGGAACCGGATTTCCCTACGCCCGAACACATCAAACAAGCCGGCATTGCGGCCATCGAACAAAATAAGACCAAATATACCCCGGCGGCCGGGCTGATGGAGCTGCGCAAAGCCGCCGCCTACCGCTTGGAGCAGGACTTCGGGCTGCACTATGAGCCGGCGTCGGTCGTGGTCGCGTCGGGCGCCAAGCACGCCGTGTATATCACCCTGATGGTGCTGTGCAACCCCGGCGACGAGGTGGTCATCGCCGCGCCCTACTGGCTGTCTTACAGCGAGATGGTCAAGCAGGCCGGGGCTGTGCCGGTCATCGTCGCGGCAGGCGAGGAGCAGCACTTCAAAATTACCGCCGAACAGCTGGAAGCCGCCATCACCGACAAAACCAAGGCATTCATGCTCAATTCGCCCTCCAACCCCACCGGCATGGTGTATTCCAAAGAGGAGCTCGAAGCCATCGCCGAGGTGTGCATCCGGCACAACCTGTATGTCATTGCCGACGATATCTACGCCAATTTGGTGTATGATGGGATTGCATACCAGTCCATCGCGTCGCTGGGCGACGAGATCAAGCGCCGCACCATCGTCATCAACGGCGTGTCCAAATCGTACGCCATGACCGGGTGGCGCATCGGCTACGCCTGCGCCGAGCCCGCGCTCGCCAAGGTGATGAGCAACTACCTGAGCCACTCGACGTCGGCGCCGTCCACCATCTCCCAGGTGGCGGCCATCGAAGCGCTCACCGGCCCGCAGGAGGACATCGAGTTCATGCGCCAGGCTTTCCAGGCCCGCCGCGACCATCTGGTCGAACGCATGAACAAAATCGACGGCATCTCGTGCATCAAGCCCCAGGGCGCCTTCTATGTGATGATGAACATGAAAAACTTCCTGGGCAAGACCATGTACGGCAAAACCATCGAGAGCGACAGCGACTTCGCCCAGCTGTTTTTGGAGAAGGGTCTGGTCGCAACCGTGCCGTGTGAATCGTTCGCCGCGCCCGGGTTCATCCGTTGGAGCTATGCCACCTCCATGGCCGACATCGACAAGGGCCTGGACCGGCTGGAAGCCTTTATTCAAAACGCCTAAATATACGCGCGCTTTGCGGTTTTGCTTGAAACCATAGGCAATGCGTGGTAAACTGAGAACGGACTTGCATGGGTCCGTTCTCTTTTTTTGGCCGCATATGGCGGCGCAGACCCACAAGGCGGCGGTTTGGCCGCAAAATTCCCCCATCACAATAGAAAGGATTGGCCTTATGAAAAATGTATACGAAAGCCCCTTTTCAGCGCGCTATGCTTCCCCGGAGATGCTGTACATCTTTTCCCCGGATATGAAGTTTTCCACCTGGCGGCGGCTGTGGATCTCGCTGGCCAAGGCGGAAATGGCGCTCGGTCTGCCCATCACCCAGGAGCAGATCGACGAAATGGAGCAGAACAAGGACAACATCGACTACGAAACCGCCCGGCAGCGCGAAAAAGAGGTGCGCCACGACGTCATGGCCCACGTCTATACCTTCGGCAAGGCGGCCCCCAAGGCGGCGGGCATCATCCACCTGGGCGCCACCAGCGCCTATGTGGGCGACAACACCGACATCATCCAGATGCGCGAGGGCCTAAAGCTGGTGCGCGACAAGCTGGCCGCGGTGCTGGACAAGCTGGCCCGCTTCGCGGACACCTACAAGGCCATGCCCACGCTGGGCTTCACCCACTTCCAGCCCGCCCAGCTGACCACGGTCGGCAAGCGCGCCACGCTGTGGATGAATGAGCTGGTGATGGACTTCGACGAGGTGCTCTACCGCATCGACCGGATGCAAATGCTCGGCTCCAAGGGCACCACCGGCACCCAGGCTTCGTTCCTGGAGCTGTTCGACGGCGACGACAGCAAGGTGCGCGAGCTGGAAAAACGCATCGCCGATGACTTCGGCTTTGCGGGCGTGGTGCCGGTGTCCGGCCAGACCTACTCGCGCAAGGTGGACGCCCAGGTGCTGGCCACGCTGTCGGGCATCGCCCAGTCGGCGTCCAAGTTCGCCACCGACTTGCGCCTGCTCCAGCATCTCAAGGAGATCGAAGAGCCGTTCGAGAAAAACCAGATCGGCTCGTCGGCCATGCCCTATAAGCGCAACCCCATGCGCGCCGAGCGCGTCTGCGCCCTGGCCCGGTATGTCCTCTGCGACAGCCTGAACCCGGCCTTCACCGCCGCGACCCAGTGGTTCGAGCGTACCCTGGACGACTCGGCCAACAAGCGCATCTCCATCCCGGAAGCCTTCCTGGCCGTGGACGCCATTTTGAACATCCTGCTCAACGTCACCGGCGGACTGGTGGTCTATCCCAAGGTCATCCACAGCCACGTCATGAACGAGCTGCCCTTTATGGCCACCGAAAACATCATGATGGACGCGGTCAAGCGCGGCGGCAACCGCCAGGAGCTGCACGAGCGCATCCGCGAGCACTCGATGGCCGCGGGCAAGCGGGTCAAAGAAGAAGGCAAGGACAACGACCTCATCGACCGCATCGCAGGCGACCCGCTGTTCGGCATGCGCCGCGATGAAATCGACGCGCACCTGGAACCGTCGGCCTATATCGGCCGCTGCCCGTCCCAAGTGGACGATTTCTTGCAGGAAGTCGTCCGGCCGCGTATCGCGCCCTATCTTAAGCAGGGCGACGTGGAAGTCGAAATCAATCTGTAAGCATTCGTTTGCCGCATAAACCGGCAGGGGAGTACCAAGCGGGCAAGCACTCCGCCGGAAGGCGGGAAAGCCGCAAGAGGTGGGCTGCACGCACCAAGTGGGGCAGCACCCCGCCGGCAGGCGGCAGCGAAGCTTTCTTTGGCCGACTTTCTTTCACGAAAGAAAGTCGGAAGGAGGTTAGGAAAACAGTGAAAAAAGGCATTTTATCCTTTGCAGCGGTGATGCTGATCATCATTTTTGTCGGCGTATCCGTTGTGACGGGGTTTTATCTGCCGGGCGGGTTTGTGCGCCCGGACGGGGAGAGCACAGCGTCCAGCTCGGCGGCGGGTTCGGCGGCGGGTTCGAGCGCGGCCGGCGAAAGCACCGGCTATATGACCCTCATCCCCAGCATCTTTGACAACGAAAACGGCATCCGCCTGGGGCTGGACCTGGTGGGCGGTTCGTCGATCACCTTCGAAGCCCAGCTGCCCGACGGCTATGACATGAGCCGCCTGGACAGCGACATGAACAGCGCGGTGGAAATCCTGCGCTACCGTCTGACCAGCGAGGGCTACACCGAAGCGCAGGTTTCCCAGCAGGGCACCGACCAAATCGTGGTCGAGATCCCGCAGATCAAGAACCCCGAAGAAGCGGTGCAGGTGCTCGGCCAGACGGCCCAGCTGTCCTTCCAGGACGCCGACGGCACCGAATGGCTGACCGGCAGCGACATCCAAAGCGCCAGCTCGCAGTACGGCAGCGTGGGCAACTCGGCCATGGCGACCTATTACGTCAGCCTGGAGTTCACCCGTGAGGGCCGGGAGAAATTCGCAGACGCGACCGCGGCCATCGCGGCGCGCACCGACGACAACAGCATGTACATCATCCTGGACGGGCAGATCATCTCCTATCCGACGGTCAGTATGCAAATCGATGACGACGGCTGCGTGATCGAGGGCAGCTTCACCGAGGAGAGCGCCCGCCAGCTGGCCAACCTGATCGGCAGCGGCGCCTTGCCCTTCTCGCTCGAGCAGGTCGAGCTGCGCGCGGTCGGCCCGCAGCTGGGCGCCGACGCCATGCGCACCAGCGCGCTGGCCGGCATCATCGGCGTGGCGCTGGTGGCGGTGTTCATGGTGATCGTGTACCGGCTGCCCGGGGTGGTGTCGGTGCTGGCGCTGGGCTTTTACATCGTCATCGAAGCGCTGGTGCTCGGGCTGCTGCACGTCAATTTGTCGCTGCCCGGCATCGCGGGCCTGATCCTGTCGATCGGTATGGCGGTGGACGCCAACGTCATCATCTTTGAGCGCATCAAGGAGGAACTGCGCGCCGGCAAGACCGTCCGCGCGTCCATCGACGCCGGGTTCAAGCGCGCGTTTACCGCGATCTTGGACTCCAACATCACCACCCTGATCGCAGCAGTGGTGCTGTACTTTTTCGGCAGCGGCACCATTGTCGGATTTGCGACCACGTTCGGCCTGGGCGTCATCATCTCGATGTTCACCGCGCTGACGGTCACCCATTTCTTGCTCAACCGCATGGTGGATTTCCGCATCCGCAATCCAAAAGCCTACGGCGCGTAAGAAGGGGGGACAAACCACATGAAAGCCAAATTTCCGATCATCAAAAATTTCAAGATCTTCGGCGCCATTTCGGTGCTGCTGTGCATCACCGGGTTTGTCAGCCTGCTGCTGCTGCCGTTTGGCGTCAACTTGTACAACCTGGCCATCGACTTTGCCGGCGGCACCCAGATCGAATTCAATATGCACACCGAAGTGACGGCTGAGCTGTCCGACGAGATCGCCGCCTTGGTCGAAGAAGCCACCGGCGTGCGGCCGGAAGCCCCGGTCGCCACGGGCGACAATCGCGACCACGTGATGATCCGCTCGACCAGCCTGGACACCGACCAGCGCGCTGCGGTCATCGCCGCGATGCAGGAGCAGTACGGCCTGACCGACGACGACCTGGACCGCAACGACGACGTCAGCGCCAGCGTGGGCAGCGATTTGCAGCAGAAAGCCTTTTTGTCCGCCGGGGTGGCGGTGGTGCTGATGCTCATCTACATCACCTTCCGGTTTGAGTTCACCTCAGGGCTGGCCGCGATTATCTGCCTGGTGCACGATTTGCTGGTCATGCTGTCGGTGTACGTCATCTTCCAGATCCCGCTCAACCAGAACTTCATCGCCGCGGCCTTGACCATTTTGGGCTACTCGATCAATGCATCGATCATCATCTTTGACCGGGTGCGCGAAAACCTGCGCATCTCCCGCAAGGAGAAGTTTGAAGAGGTGGCCGAAACATCCATCTGGCAGACCCTGGGCCGCACGGTCAACACCACGCTGACCACCCTGTTCACGGTGGGCATGATCTTCATCCTGGGCGTCAGTTCGCTGCGCGACTTCACGTTGCCGCTCATCGTCGGCATCGTCAGCGGCGCGTATTCGTCCATCTTCCTGGCCAGCTCGCTTTGGTCGTTCTTCCGCCGCCACCTGCGCCGCAAGGCTTAAGTTGCCCCCGCGGCCCGGCGGCCTAAACCGATGGGGACGCCCGGAAAAGGGCATCCCCATCGCCATGTTTCCCGCGCGTAAAGGAGGCGCTGCTTATGAAAATCGGGCTTTCCACCAGTTGTTTTTATCCGCAGCCGCTCGAGCAGACGGTGGAGCGGATCGCCGCCCTGGGCGGGCGGACCATTGAAATCTTCTTCAACACCGAAAGCGAATTGCGCGACCCCTTCCTGTCCGCGCTGCGCCGCAGCTTGCGCGCGTACGGCCTGACGGTGGTGTCCATCCACCCCTTCACCTCGCTGATGGAGGGGCTGCTGCTCTTCACCGACTACGCCCGCCGCGCCGAGGACGGCTTTGCCCAGTACCGCCGCTACTTCGAAGTGGCCCACTCGCTGGGCGCGCGGTACCTGACCTTGCACGGCGAACGCAAGGTGCCGGGCGTGCAGGAGACCGCGGACAGCTGGGCGCGCAAGGTCGAGCGCTACAACCGCCTGTGCGAAGTGGCCGCCGAGGAGGGGATGCAGGTGGCGCAGGAAAACGTGGCCTGGTGCCGCTCAAGCGACCCCGATTACCTGCGCGCGCTGTACAAGGCCGTGCCCGCGCTGGGCTACACGCTGGACGTCAAACAGGCCAACCGGATGCAAAAAAGCTGGAAGGCCTACTTTGACGCGGTCGCGCCCCGGCTGCTCAACATCCACATCAACGACTTCGACCAGGACCACGGCTGCCTGCTGCCCGGCGAGGGGCTCTTAGATTACGGCGAGCTGTTCGCCGCCCTGCGCCGCAGCGGCTACGACCGGCAGATCCTCATCGAGGTCTATTCGTCCAATTACGACAACGACGCGCAGATCACCCGCTCGCTGCGGTTTTTGCGCGAACAGGCCGAAAAAGCGGGCTATACCGCCGGATTTTGAAAAAAATTGCCGGAAACGCTTCCCTTTGCCGCGAAAAAATGCTATGATGAAAAAAAGACAAAAGGAGGCGGTGGGAATTGAAATGCCCCTATTGCAGCTTTCCGGACAGCAAGGTGGTCGATTCGCGCCCGGCCGACGAGGGCACCAGCATCCGCCGCAGGCGCGAATGCCTGCACTGCGGCAAGCGCTTCACGACCTACGAAACGGTCGAGCGGATGCCGCTGATGCTGGTCAAGCGCGACGGCGCGCGCCAGCCGTACAGCCGGGAAAAGCTGCTCGCCGGCGTGATGAAGGCCTGCGAAAAGCGGCCGGTGCCCCAGCAGAAGCTGGAACAGCTGGTGGACAACGTCGAACAGCGCTTGTTCGGCGCATTGCAGCCGGAAATCTCCACCCGGACGGTCGGTGAAATGGTCATGGACCAGCTGCGCACCATCGACGAGGTCGCCTATGTGCGCTTTGCCTCGGTGTACCGGCAGTTTAAGGACATCAACACCTTTATGGAAGAGCTCAACACCCTGCTGCGCGACAAGTGAGCAGGCAAACATGACTGTAAAATGCAGGAATATCACCGTTCCTGCATTTTTTTGCGGCGTTTTGGCAAAAAAACAAGCAAATCGGTCGATTTGCAAAAAAGGCTTCCCAATATACACGAAATATTATATAATGTCCATAAGGTATTTGCCAAAATATGAACATGAGGTGATTGGAAAGATGGATTGTTTCTCTGAATATAAGCGCTGGTTGGATTCCGGCGCGCTGACAAAAGAAGAATACGCCGAGCTCAAAGCCATCGAGGGCGACGAAAACGCCATCCAAGAGCGGTTCTTCGCCCCGCTGTCCTTTGGCACGGCCGGCCTGCGCGGCGTGCTGGGCATGGGCCTGTACCGCATGAACCGGTTCACCGTGGGCGCGGCCACCCAAGCCCTGGCATCGCTCGTCTGCCAAAGCGGCCCGGCCGCCATGGCCCGCGGCGTGGCCATCGCCTACGATTCCCGCCACTTTTCGGCCGAGTTTGCCCGCCAGGCCGCCTGCATCTTGGCCGCCAACGGCATCTGCGTCAAGCTCTACGACGAGCTGCGCCCCACCCCTGAGCTGTCCTTTGCCATCCGGTATTATGGCGCGATTGCAGGCATCAACATCACCGCCTCCCACAACCCCAAGGAGTACAACGGCTACAAGGTCTACTGGGAGGACGGCGCCCAGCTGCCGCCCCAGGAAGCCGACGTGGTCGCCAAAAATATGGACGCGCTCGACCTGTTCACCGACGTCAAAACCATGGACTTCGACCAGGCCAAGGCCGGCGGCCTGATCCGCATGATGGACTGGCAGACCGACGAAGCCTATCTCAAGCAGGTGCTGGCTGTGGCCGTCAACCCCGACTGCGTCAAGCAGGTGGCCGATTCGTTCAAGCTGGTGTACACCCCCTTCCACGGGGCCGGCTACCGGCTGGTGCCCGAAATCCTGCGCCGCATCGGCTACCAACATATTTTGTGCGTGCCCGAACAGATGGTGCTCGACGGCGACTTCCCGACCGTCAAAAGCCCCAACCCCGAGAATAAGGAGGGCTTCCACCTGGCCATCGACCTGGCCAAGCAGAACGACGTGGACCTCATCATCGGCACCGACCCGGACGCCGACCGCACCGGCATCGTCCTGCGCGACCAGGCGGGCGAGTACGTCACCTTGTCGGGCAACCAGGTCGGCGTGCTGCTCAGCGACTATATCATCACCGCAAAAAAATTGACCGGCACCATGCCCGCGCATCCCGCCCTGCTCAAGTCGATCGTCACCACCGAGATGGCCCGCGCGGTCGCCGAGCAAAACGGCGTGGCTTGCTTTGACACCTTCACCGGCTTTAAATTCCTGGCCGAGAAGATCAAGCAGTTTGAAGCCGACGGCTCGCACGAATATATCTTCGCCTTTGAGGAGTCCTACGGCTACCTGGCCGGCGACTATGCCCGCGACAAGGACGCGGTCACCGCGTCCATGCTCATCGCAGAAATGGCCGCCTATTACCGCACCAAGGGCATGACCCTCTATGACGCCATGCAGGCCCTGTACCAGAAATACGGCTTTTATTCCGAGCAGACCATTTCCATCACCATGCCCGGCGTGTCCGGCCTGGCCCGGATGCAGCAGCTCATGGACGAGCTGCGCGCCAACCCGCTTGCGCAAATCGCCGGCCACCCGGTGCGCTATGTGCGCGATTACCTGCCCGGCGTGCGCACCCCGGCGGGCGGCGGCGCAGCCGAACCCATGGAACTCAAGGGGCAGAATGTGCTCTATTATGAGCTGGAGGGCGGCGCTTCGTTCATCATCCGCCCGTCCGGCACCGAGCCCAAGGTTAAAGTGTATATCATGGCCAAGGCCGGCAGCAAACAGGCGGCCGACGAGCAGGTGTGCGCTTTGGCCGAGGCGGCCCGGCAGATCGTCCGGTAAAAAACGCGGGCGGCGCGGCGGCAAGGGGGCGGACAGGCCCCCTTTGCCCGCTGCATAGATAGGAGGAAAACACAATGGGGAGAAGAAGAAATTCGAGCAAACAGCTGCGGTGGGCGTTCCTGTTGGCGGTCGGGTGCGCACTATGGGCTGCGAGCGGGGTGGGGATCTCCCTGTATCTGGGCGGGCACAGCGGCCCGGCTGGGCTGGCGCAGTGTGCGGCCTCGATCGGCTATCTTGTGGCGCTGATGATTGTGATGGCCATCGGCGTGTTCACCCGGGTGCGCACGCTGCTGACGTTGGAAACGCTGTATGGGCTGGCGGTGCTGGTGCGCGCCAGCATCGGTTTGGCCGATGCGCTGATGTTTTTGGATTTGCAGGTGCCGGGCTGGCTGGATATGCTGGTGCGGCCTTTCGGCGGGTTGGAGTATCTCTCCATCCAGCTGACCGCGCACTTTGTCACCGAGCTGTATTGGCTGGGCTTGGCGCTGAGCGCGACGATTTTGATTTTTCTTTCCATTGTGGCGCGCATGGCGGCCACCGCCCAGCTCGCCCGCCAGGCCGCTTACGCCCGCACCAGCCCGCGCACTCGCCCGCGCACCCACGTGCGGCGGTAGCGCCGGCCGCATCAAAAATCCCCTGCGCCCAAATGCAAAGGAGGGAGCGCAGGGGAAAAGAAAAAACGCGGCATCAGGCCGCGCTATTGCACAGCCCCACCGCGTAATTCGCAAGGTAAAGACTTGTGTAGGCACTTCACTGTGCCGGATTGTGATAAAAATTATAACCTTTGCCGTCGAATTGCGCAAGGTGAAAAATTCATAAATTTTTTGTGTACAAACTGTAAACAAAGCAGCAACTTGCCAAAGTATACCTTTTTACGGGGGATTCAAGACGGGGAGAAAATGGGAAGCTCCTGCCGGCGCACCCCGCGCCTCTGGCAAAAAAACCGCGCCACAGCCCAAAAACCCGCGCGCCGACCCCTTTACAAACCCGCGCGCATATGCTACACTTAGATTCGCCCCATGTTTCGTTCAGGGAGACAAGGCGTGTGCAGCACGCCCCATCACCAGCCCTTTACGCAGCGTGTGGGGACAAAACAAAAGAAAGGTGAATTTTCCCCATGATTCGTAAGGAAGTCAAGACCTCGGTCATCGAGGCAAACCGTACCCACGAAAACGACACCGGCTCGCCCGAAGTGCAGGTGGCCATTCTGACCGCCCGCATCCAGGAGCTGACCGAGCACCTCAAGCAGCACCCCAAGGACAACCATTCCCGCCGTGGCCTGCTCAAGATGGTCGGTAAGCGCCGCAGCATGTTGGCGTACTTGCAGCGCAAGGACATCAACCGCTATCGTGAGCTCATCAAGAAGCTGGGCATCCGTAAGTAAGACAAGAAGGGGGGCGGGAGCGCCTCCCTTTCCGCATTCTTACATCTTAAAAAGATAGTGGAATGCACCCGGGGCGTTTCCCCAGGGAGCCATGCAGTTATTAGCAGTTGAAGGACAAGCCGGGCAGTGGGTCCGGCCTGCGCTTCAAGTGCTAAAAACTGCCGGTTCCCCGCAAAAACTGCGCTGCCCGGCTTTGGGGCGCGCGTTATTTTAAAGGAGGCAGTTTATGAGCAACATCAACCATTTCGAGTTTAAAAATTACCGTGTGTTCGAAACCACCCTGGCCGGCCGCAAGCTGACCGTGGAAACCGGCAAAATGGCCCAGCTGGCCAACGGCTCGTGCCTGGTGCGCTACGGCGAAACCGCCGTGCTGGTGACCGCAACCGCGTCGGCCAAGCCGCGCGACGGCATCGACTTTTTCCCGCTGTCGGTCGATTTTGAAGAGCGGCTGTATGCGGTGGGCCGCATCCCGGGCTCGTTTTTGCGCCGCGAAGGCCGCCCGTCGGAAAAGGCCATCCTGGCTTCCCGCCAGATCGACCGCCCCATGCGCCCGCTGTTCCCCAAGGACCTGCGCAACGATGTGTCCATCGTGTGCACGGTGCTGGAAAATGATTACGACAATTCGCCCGAAGTGGTCGGCCTGATCGGCGCGTCGATTGCGGTGTCCATTTCGGATATCCCGTTCGACTATGTGGTCGGCGGCTGCCAGGTCGGCCTGGTGGACGGCCAGGTGGTCATCAACCCGACCGCCGCCCAGCGCAAGGAAAGCCAGATGGACGTCACCCTTTGCGCCACCCGCGAAAAGATCGTCATGATCGAGGCCGGCGCCAAGGAAGTGCCCGAGGACCAGATGTTCGACGCGCTGATGCAGGCGCACGAGGAGATCAAGGGCCTGTGCGACTTTATCCAGGGCATCAAGGACGAGATCGGCAAGCCCAAGTTCGCCTACGAACAGCACGACATCGACCACGACCTGTTCGACAAGCTGGAAGCTGCGTGCAACGACCAGTTCGAGCAGGCCATGGACACCGACGACAAGACCGTCCGCGACGCCGGTGTGCGCGAGATTGTGGATAAGTTTGTGGAATCTGTGGACGAAGCCTATCTGGAAGAACACGGCGCAAACCTGGACGAGTGCGTGGACAAGCTGCAAAAGAAGATCGTGCGCCGGTGGCTGGCAAACGGCAAGCGCGTGGACGGCCGCGGCATGGAAGAAGTGCGCCCGCTGGCCGCAGAAGTACACGTGCTGCCGCGCGTGCACGGCTCGGGCATGTTCACCCGTGGGCAGACCCAGGTGCTGACCCTGTGCACCCTGGGCACCATCGGCGACGCGCAGGAGCTGGACACCATCTTTGAAGAAAAGGAAAAGCGCTATATCCACCATTACAACTTCCCGTCGTTCTCGGTGGGCGAGACCCGTCCGTCGCGCTCGCCGGGCCGCCGCGAAATCGGCCACGGCGCGCTGGCCGAACGCGCGCTGCTGCCGGTCATCCCGAGCGTGGAGGAATTCCCGTATACGCTGCGGCTGGTGTCTGAGGTCATCTCGTCCAACGGCTCGACCTCGCAGGGTTCGGTCTGCGGCTCGACGCTGGCGCTCATGGACGCCGGCGTGCCGATCAAGGCGCCGGTTGCAGGCATCTCGTGCGGCCTGATTACCGACGGCGGCCAGGAAACAACCTTCACCGACATCCAGGGCGTAGAGGACTTCTATGGTGACATGGATTTCAAGGTCGCGGGTACCAAGAAGGGCATCACCGCCATCCAGGTGGATATCAAGGTGGACGGTTTGACCCCCAACATCATCCGCCAGGCGTTCGAAAAGTGCCGGGTGGCCCGGTACGGCATTTTGGACGAAATCATGCTCAAGGCCATCGCCGCGCCGCGTCCCGAGGTCTCCGAGTGGGCGCCCAAGATGACCACCATGCAGATCGACCCGGATAAGATCCGCGAGGTCATCGGCAAGGGCGGCAGCGTGATCCAGAAGATCGTCGCTGAATCGGGCGCGCAGATCGATATCAACGATGACGGCGTGATTACGATTGCAGCGGTACGCGCATCGGATGCCAATTTGGCCCAGCAGATGATCGAAGCGATTGTCAAGGAGCCCGAGGTCGGTGAGATTTACTACGGCCGGGTGGCGCGGCTGATGAACTTCGGCGCGTTTGTGACCTTGACCAACAACAAGGACGGCATGGTGCATATCTCCAAGATTGCCGACCATCGGATCAATAAGGTGGAGGATGCGCTCAAGGTCGGGGACATGGTCTGGGTAAAGGTCATCGAGATCGACGACAAGGGCCGGATCAACCTGTCGATGAAGGACGTCAAGGAAGAGGAGAAGGTCCTGTAAGCGACCACCACCCCCTTCGAAAAGAGGGCCTGGGGACGTGTCCCCAGGCCCCTTTTTGGGGTGCGGCGGTTTATGGGAAGGCGGGGAAGTAGCGCTGCACAAAGGGCACGTTTTGAACGGTGAAGGTCTGGCCGTTGAGGTAATTTAATGCGCCGGCGCTGCTTTGGAAGGCGAAGGTCAATTGATAGGCGTACAGCAATTGGCCGCTTTCTCCGCGCTTGCGGTTTTCTTCGCCCAGGCCATACTTGCCGTCGCCCAGCAGCGGGCACCCAATCGATGCCATCTGCGCCCGGATCTGATGGGTTCTGCCGGTCAGCAGGGTGCATTCCACCAGCGACAGCCCGTTCTGGGTGGCAAGGGTGCGGTAGAGCGTTGCCGCGGGTTTGGCCCCTGGCGCGGGATGGCGGAACACCTGTACCTGCTTGCGCCGTTCATCCCGCCGCAGATACCCGTCAATCCGCCCACTGGCCGGTTTGGGCTGGCCGCAGACCACGCAAAGGTAGCGCTTGGTCAGCTCATGGGACTTGATTTTGTCGTTTAGGATGCGCAGCGCCTCGGCCGTTTTGGCGGCGATGACGATCCCGCCGGTGTTGCGGTCGATGCGGTTGCACAGGGCCGGGGCAAAGGAGGCGGCATCCGCCGGGTCCCATTGGCCGGTCTGGTAGAGATAGGCCTGGATGTGGGCGATGAGCGTGTCCGCCCCGCCGCGCTCGTCGGCGTGGACCACCAGCCCTGCCGGCTTGTCGGCTAGCAGGATGTGTTCGTCTTGGTATACAATTGTAAGGCGCGGCACGGCGATTTTTTTGTAGGCCTGTTCGTCCGAAGGGGTTTCAAAAAACTCGTCGTTGATGTATAATTGAAGCAGATCCCCTGGCTGCAAGCGATAGGCCGGCTCGGTGCGGCCCCCGTTGACCTTGATGCGCTTTAACCGGCAATATTTGTGCATCAGCCCGGCCGGCAGCCGGGGAACTGCCTTTTCAAGGAATTTGTTCAAACGCTGGCCCCCGTCGTTGGGGGAAATGGTGTATGCGCGCAAAAGCTGTCCCTCCGTTTTTTTGTTGGTCTTGCCTTTCAGTATACCCCCGGACAGACAAAAAGAAAATGCGCTTTTTGAATGAAATTTTGTTGACAAGGCAGCCGAAAGTATTGTATACTATCTGATGTACCATGTGAGGTAGGTATGAAGATTGATTTAAAAAAGTTGAGCGGCGTCCATGGCAGTGCGCTCCCCTTTTCTGGCAGCGCCGACCTGTCTCAGGAAATGCTCTATGGCGAATTTCCCTTTCAAACCCCGGTGCAGTACCAGGGCAAGATTGTCAACCATTTGGGCGTGCTCAGCCTGCAAGCTGTGGTGCGGGCAACCTATGCCACCCACTGCGCGCGCTGCTTTGCCCCGCTGCAAATCCCGCTGGAAGCTGCGGTCCAAGCCGTGCTCTCCCGCGAGGACGCCGAAGAAGAAGGTGTGCTCCATATAGACGGGGATACCGTTGAGGTGGAGGATGCACTCATCCCCGAGCTGCTGTTGCAGGTCCGCATGACCTATCTCTGCAAGGAGGACTGCAAAGGCTTGTGTCCGGTTTGCGGTGTAAATCGGAATGTGTCGGTTTGTTCCTGCCAGCCCAAGCAGATCGATCCGCGTCTGGCTGGGCTCGCGGCCCTTCTCAAAGACAAACCGGGACAAGGCTAAGAGTTGCATCCGTTGAGTTCAATAGAGGTAGGAGGTGTTACCAGATGGCAGTACCCAAGAGAAAGACATCCAAAGCGCGGCGTGACAAGCGTCGCAGCTCCCATTGGAAGCTCTCGCTTCCCAATATGTCCAAGTGTCCCAACTGCGGCGCCTTCAAGCTTTCGCATAGAATGTGCAAGTCGTGCGGACACTATAACAGCCGCGAGGTCGTAAAGGTCGAGGCCTGACCGTCCGTGGCACTCCATGAAGTTTGAGAGAGGGGAAGCTTCGGCTTCCCCTATTTTCATTCCGGCGCGCCCCATGCGCTGAAAAATTGACAAAGAGAGGGTTGCCAGATGGCGGCTAAAATTGTAAATATCGAGCAAGGCTCCCCGGCAGAACGCGCCGGCGTGCGCATTGGCGAGCGCCTGCTGCAAATGAACGATTGTGTCATCCACGACGTGTTGGACTTCCAGTTTGAAAGCTATGAGGCAAACGTGACCTTGTTGCTGGAGGACGAGCAGGGCCACACCCGCTTGGTCGAGGTGGAAAAGGATTTGGCCCAGCCGCTCGGACTGACGTTCGATTCCTACCTGATGGATGACATTCGCACGTGTAAGAACAAATGTATGTTCTGTTTTATCGACCAGTTGCCCAAGGGAATGCGCGAAAGCCTGTACGTAAAGGATGACGACTTCCGTCTGTCTTTCCTGTACGGCAACTACATTTCGCTGACAAATTTGACGCCCGAGGACATCGACCGCATCCTGCTTCAGCGCATCTCGCCGCTGAACATTTCGGTCCATACCACCGACCCCGACCTGCGCAACGCCATGATGGGCAACCGCAAGGCCGGCGAATCGCTGCGCTACCTGCGGCGCCTGGCGGAGTTTAACATCTCAATCCGCTGCCAGATCGTTTTGTGTGAGGGGATCAATGACGGGGAAGTGCTCCTGCACACCCTCAGGACCCTCAAAGGGATGTACCCTTCGGTCAACAGCATTTCGGTGGTGCCGTATTGCGGCACCCGCCACCGCGAGGGGCTCTATCCCCTCAAGCCCATCAGCGTGCCCGCCGCCAAACGCACCATCCGCCTGGTCGAGGGCTTTGCCCGCAACTGCTTAAAGCAGATGGACACCCACCTGGCCTGGTGCAGCGATGAGTTCTACATCCGCGCTGGCCTGATCGGCCGGATGCACACGACCAAGTACTATGAGGATTTTTCCCAGTTTGAAAACGGCGTGGGCGCACTGCCGCTGCTCATGCGGGAGTTCCGGGAGGCGCTGCCCCAAGTCAAGGGCAAGCAGGCCGCTTCGTTCACCGTGGCCACCGGCGAGTCGTTCGCCCCCATCCTGGCCAAGCTGCTCGACGAAGCCAAAAACGTGGCGGACGGCGAATTCTCCTTCCAGGTGGTCCCCATCCGCAACGACTTCTTCGGCGGCAGCGTGACCACCGCCGGGCTGATCACGGGGCAGGACCTGGTCAGCCAGCTGTCCGGCCGCGACCTGGGCGGCCGGCTGCTGATCACCGGCCAGATGCTGCGCGGCGGGGCCAAGGACCCGGTCTTTTTGGACGATATGACGGTGGACCAGGTCAGCGAAACGCTGGGCGTACCCATCCAGATCGTGGGCATCGAGGGCAAGGACCTGCTGGAGCAGATCTTTGAAATGGAAATTGACGCTGGCGAACCGGCGTACGGGTTCAAGCCTGTGCCCGGGTTTGCGTCTGCGTACGAGTAAAGGAGGAATCGCATGGCAAAGCCGATCGTGGCCATTGTTGGCCGGCCTAACGTGGGGAAATCCCAGCTTTTTAACCGGCTGGCAGGCAAGCGGCTGAGCATTGTAGAAGATACACCGGGCGTGACGCGCGACCGGCTGTATGCCGACGCCGAATGGCGGGGCCGGACCTTTTCGCTGATCGACACCGGCGGCATCGAGCCGTCAAACGACAACGAGATCCTGAAGTTTATGCGCGAACAGGCCGAGGCCGCCATCGGCCACGCCGACGTGATCGTGTTCTTGACCGACCTCAAAACCGGCGTGACCGCTGCCGACGAGCAGGTGGCCGGTCTGTTGCAGCGGGCCGGCAAGCCCATCGTACTGGCGGTCAACAAGTGCGACAAGCCGGGCGCGCCCGACCCCAATTTGTTTGAGTTTTATAATCTGGGGCTGGGCGACCCCTTCGGCATCTCCGCCCTGCACGGCTATGGCGTGGGCGAGCTGCTGGACGCGGTGTATGAACACTTCCCGCCCCAGGAGACGGGCGACGAGGGCGAGGGCCGCATCCGCCTGGCCCTCATTGGCAAGCCCAATGTGGGCAAGTCCAGCCTGCTCAACCGGGTGCTCGGCGAGGAGCGGGTGATCGTCTCGGACATGGCCGGCACCACCCGCGACAGCGTGGACGCCGATGTGGACAACCCCTATGGGCACTTTACCCTCATCGATACAGCCGGCATCCGCCGCAAGTCCAAGGTGCTCGAGCGCATCGAGAAATTTTCGGTCATGCGCTCGCTCATGGCCATCGAGCGGTGCGACGTGTGCGTGCTCATGGTGGACGCCGCCGAAGGCGTCACCGAGCAGGACGCCAAGGTGGCCGGCGAGGCCCACAACGCCGGCAAGGCGTGCGTGGTGCTGGTCAACAAATGGGACCTGGTGGAAAAGGACGACAAGACCATGCGCCAATACACCGCCCGGGTGCGGGAAAAGCTGTCCTTCATGCCCTATGCGCCCATCCTGTTCGTGTCGGCGCGCACCGGGCAGCGGGTGGACCGCCTGTTTGAACTGGCCGCCATGGCCTATGCGCAAAACCACAAACGGGTGCCGACCGGGCAGCTCAACGCGGTGCTGTCCGAGGCGACCGCCCGGGTGCAGCCGCCCACCGACAAGGGGCGCAGGCTCAAGATCTACTACGCCACCCAGGCCAGCGTGGCGCCCCCGGCGTTTGTGTTCTTTTGCAACGATGCGCGGCTGTTCCATTTTTCCTACCAGCGGTACCTGGAAAACCAGATCCGCAGCACGTTCGACCTGACCGGCACGCCGGTGCGCATCATCGTGCGCCAGCGCGGCGACAAACCGGCCCATTGAAGGGAGTGAGGCGATGGGAATCCTGGACTGTTTCATCATTGCTGCGGCATCGTACCTGCTCGGCTCGCTCAACTTTGCCATCATCATCTGCAAGCTGACGCTCAAAAAGGACATCCGCGCCTATGGCAGCGGCAACGCCGGCCTGACCAACGCCTACCGCACCATGGGCGCCGGCAAAACCGTGCTGGTGCTTGTGGGCGACATCGCCAAGGCAGCCATCGCGCTGGCCATTGGCGGGGTGCTGGCCGGGATGATGGGCAAGCTGCTGGCCGGTGTGTTTGTCATAGTGGGGCATGTGTTCCCGGTGTATTTTGGCTTTCGCGGCGGCAAAGGCGTGCTGGTCGGCGCGACCATGCTGGTGTTCTTGGACTGGCGGATCTTCTTGGTGGCGCTGGTGCTGTTTGTTGTGGCGGTGGGCCTGACCCGGTGGATTTCGCTGGGCTCGATTGTGGGGGCGGTCAGCTTCCCGGTGAGTATGCAGGTGTTCCACCACGACCCGGCCTTGACCGTCACCGCGGCGCTGATGTCGGCGGCGGTCATCTTCATGCACCGCAGCAACATCCGGCGCATCCTGGCGGGCCAGGAAAACCGGTTCTCGCTGCACGCCAAACCGCAAATCCCACCTGACGATGAAAAAAAGTGAGGGCTGCATATGAAAATCTTTGTGCTGGGCAGCGGCGGCTGGGGCTCGGCCCTGGCCATCTTGCTGCACAACAACGGCCATGCCGTAACCATGTGGACCTATCTGCGCGAGGAGTGCGAGCGCTTGCAGCGCACGCGCACCAACGAAAAGCTGCTGCCGGGCGTGACCATCCCCGAAACGATCGCCATCACCAACAGCCTGGACGGCCTGGCCCAGGCCGAGCTGGCGGTCATGGCGGTGCCGAGCTTTGCGGTGGCCTCCACAGCCGGGAGCCTGGCGGGTGTGCTGCCCGCAGGGGTGCCGGTGGTCAACGTGGCCAAGGGGCTGGACAGCAAAAACGGCTATTGCCGCTTTTCCGAAACCATCGCCAAGGCGCTGGGCGGGCGCAACCCGGTGGTTGCGCTGACCGGGCCGACCCATGCCGAGGAGGTTTCCCGCGGCTGGCCCACCGCGATTTTGGCTGCCTCGGCCAGCCGCCAGGCCGCTGAACTGACCCAGGATGTGTTCATGAGCCCGGTGTTCCGGGTGTACACCTCGCCCGACATCATCGGCGCCGAGCTGGGCGGGGCCTTTAAGAACATCATTGCGCTGGGCGCCGGCATATCCGACGGCCTGGGCCTGGGCGACAACGCCAAAGCCGCCTTTATGACCCGCGGGCTGACCGAAATCGCCCGGCTGGGCGTCAAGCTGGGCGCCCGGCAGGACACCTTTGCCGGCCTGTCCGGCGTGGGCGACCTGATTGTGACCTGTTGCTCGATGCATTCGCGCAACCGGCGCGCCGGCATCCGCATCGGCCAGGGCCTGTCCCCCCAGCAGGCCATGGACGAGGTCGGCGCGGTGGTGGAGGGCTATTACGCCACCGAGGCGGGCTTTATGCTGGCCCAGCAGTTGCAGGTCGATATGCCCATTGTGCAGGCCATGTACCATGTCTTGTACCAGGGCGGCGACGCCCGCAAGGCCATTGGCCTGCTCATGTGCCGGGCAAAGACCCACGAGAGCGAAGAGGTCTGGCTGTCCTGAAGGGCAGCGCCGCCGGGCTGGGCGGCAGGAAAGGGAAGAACAAAGCAGGGCGCCCAACCGGAAACGGCTCAAAACCGGTGGGGCGTCCTGCTTTTTTGCGTGCACTTGCGATCATCCACAATGCCATGATAGCACAGGGCAGCCTGTTATTCCATAGTAACATTTTCTGGATACTTACCGGGGTAGATAATCCGAACCATTTTTTTCATTTCGCACAGTCAGATCAGTCAGATCAGTCAGCAGGATGGATTCCAAAAGCTGGCGATTTCATTTCCAGCTGGTTGCGCGGCAGCAGCTGCCGTTTTGCTCTGGTCTGGTCTTGTCTGATCTGCTCTGATCTGCTCTGGTCTGCTCTTGTCTACTCTGTTCTATTCTGCTCTTTTCTTCTCTGTGGATTTTTCGATCGAAAAACCCCTTTTTTCTGGCGAGAAATGCGGTTTTTCTGGCGAGAAATCGGAATCCAACCCAGATAAGGTGTATGTTGGAAAAGAAAATGTAGCAAGGTTCAGCAATTCAGGAAAAGAAAGGTGCGGCCCAGGGTTTTCCATTGGGCCGCACCTTTGTCAAATATTAGGGCAAATCGGGGAGTCCTGAAATTACCATCCCTGGTATTGCACCAGCATGGTTGCCAGCTCGCCGCGGGTGGCCGCAGCGGCCGGGTTGAGGTTGCCGTCGCTGCCGTGCAGCACCCCGGCGCCCACGCAATAGCGCAGGGCATCCTGGGCCCAACCGGCGGCGCTGGCGGCGTCGCCAAAGGCGGACAGGTCGCCGCTGGGGGAAGCGGGCGCGCCCTTGGCCATGTACAGCATATAGGCGATCTCCTGGCGGGAGATGGCGTCATTGGGGCCAAAGGTACCGCTGCTGCCGCCGATGACCAGGTTGTTCTGGGCCGCCCAGATGGCGCCGTCGGCGTACCATTGGTCGGGGTCCACATCGGTATAGGGGTTATCGGCGTCCACTGCGGGTGAGCCCGCAATGCGGTAGAGGATGCTGGCCACCATGGCGCGGGTGGTGGTGTCGTTGGGGGCAAAGGTGGTGGCGCTGGTGCCGGACAGGATGCCCTGATCGACGCAGGTCATGACATAGTCCTTGGACCAGTGGTTGACCAGGTCGGCAAACGGGGTATCGGGCGGGGTGACCGTTTGGGTGGTGGAGCCGGCTACGTCAAAGGCGCACACCGCGCGGTGGGTGGTGTTGACGACCACTTCATACTGGCCGTCGGCGTCAATATCCTCGACCGTGGGGGCGGCTTTGACGCCGTTGGTCTGGGGGTTGCCCTCATAGCCGGGGTAGACGGTGGGCAGCTCCAGCCGGGAGAGCAGCTGCAAGTTGCTGTCCAGGATGTAGATGGCGCCGTTGACGCCGGTGTTTTCGGTGGAGGCGTCGGTGGTGGTGGCCGAGCGGCGGTCGGTCCACGAGGCGAAGATGATTTCCATGCGGCCGTCGCCGTCCAGATCCTTGACCACCGGGGCGGTCGGGTTTTCGGCGTAATCGCCCCAGGTGTTGGGCAGGGTGTAGGATTTGAGCTGTTTGTCGAGGGAATAGCAGTAGACCTTGCCGTCGTAGGCGTTGTAGACGATTTCCTGGATGCCGTCGCCGTCCAGGTCACCGATGGCGGGCTCGGAGAACACGAACGAGGCCACCGAGTCGGTGGAGTTTTTCAGGCGCGGGCTGTCGATGACCGGCAGGGTGGTCCAGTCATAGCCGCGGGCGGGGTTTGTGTACCGGGTGCGGTCGCCGTTCAAAATGATGGGGGTCATGCACTGGCTCTGGTTCCAGTAGGCGTTGGAGATGTCGCGCACGTCCATGACGATGCCGATGGCGACCACCTCATTTTTGCCGTCACCGTCCAGGTCGGTGACCGCCGAACCGGCGTGGCCGAACTCCAGGCACAGGCTGTGTCCTTCGGCGTAGTGTTCCTCATCGGTGTCCCAGTAGATGTTCTGGGCGGCCGATTGTTCGTCGGCCGGGTTGACGTAGGCGCGCACCGCGCCCCAGTATTTGCCGCCCAGGGTTGCGGGGTCGGCCTGGATGAGCGAACCGTCGATCTGATAGGCCTGGATGCAGCGGTTATCGGTCGGGACGATGATTTCCGGGCGTCCATCCCCATTGATGTCGCCGGTGGAGATATTGTTGGCATAGATGCCTGCGCTTTCGGCCAAGTTGGCGTTGGCGGAGGACAGCTGGGGCCAGCCGGGCAGCAGGTTGCCGTGGCAATCGTAGGCGTAGACGCTGGCTTCCTCGCCCACGGCAGCGGCCACGATGATTTCGCAGGTGCCGTCGCCGTTGAAGTCCTCAACGGCAAGCGAGCGCAGCGGCCCATTGACCGGCACGCTGAGCGGGAACCCGGGCTTGAAGTAGCCGGTTGGGTCGAGCACCGAGATTTGGTTGCTGTGTACGGATACGATTTCCTGCCAGCCGTCGGAGTCGATGTCGCGCACGACCGGGTCGCACCATGCTGCGGCCACGTTGCCGTAGCTTTCGGGCTCATAGGCGGCCGAACGGTCCTTGCCCGAGTTGACTTTCCACAGGGTGGCGCCGGTGGCCGCGTCGGTGGCCGTGATGGCGCCCGACACGCTGACGATCTCATAGCCGCCGGTGTTGTCCAGGTTGGCGACCACCGGCGCAGCGTACAGCGTGTCGTTGGTGTACTTGGTGTGCGATGCGCCCGAGTACAGGTATTTGGTTTGCAGCGACAGCCCGGCCGCTTGGGCGGGCACGGGCGCAAGGCCCAGTGTCAGCGCGCAGGCGCCGAGCGCTGCAATCCATCGTTTATGGTTCATCCCTATGTTTGCCGCTCTTTGGGAGGGGAAAGCGGCACTCCTTTCCCTTGAGATGTGCGTTGTGCAGGTTGTACAAAACCGGCCGGTTCCCTCCCGGGCGCGATGCCGCAATTTGTTCGGCTAGACGCGCGGAATCGAGCGGATTTTTATGCACAATGCCATAAGAATATGGTACTACACTGCCGGGGAATTTGCAAGGTGTTGCACAAAATTAAAAGCGGTTCGCGTGAGCGAACCGCTTTGATGTTGGGGAGCGTTCAAAATCCGCGGGCGGATTTTGAAAAGGGGGGTTCCGCTGCCTGCGGGCAGCGGCCAGCCTGCGCGGCTGGACCGCGCTGGGGACACGTCCCCAGGCCCCTTTTTTAGGCTTCTGCCTTCACCTTTTTGAGCTGGGCGAAGCGGGGCAGGCCATTCTCCTTGGGGCCGACGTTTTCGCCCTCGATGAGGGGCATCGCGTATTCGATGAACTTGTCGGTTACGCCATTGCCTTCAGCGTTGATCCAATCGCGCGGCACCTTTTTCTCGGTGTTGGCGACCTGCGACAGGGGCAGCAGCTCGATTTCGCAGTGATAGCCGCTGGCGTCGCGGGTGCACTTGAAGCCGGGCATGAAGTCGGTCTTGCCGGCGATGGCATTGTCCACCGCCGCCTTGCCGGCCATATAGGACTCGTCCACGTCGGTCTTGGACGCGCAATGGGCGGCGCAGCGCTGGAGCAGCGACAGCTCAATGCCGCGCACCTTGGCGCCGGTTTCGTTTTTGACCTTGTCGGCCAGCATGGCAGCCAGGCCGCCCAGCTGGGCATGGCCGAAGCCGTCGGTTGCCGAAGTCTTGGCCTCGGAGACGAACGAGCCGTCCGCATAATGGATGCCTTCGGATACAGCGACCAGGCAGTTGCCGGTGGCGTCGTAGACGCGCTTGACGTCAGCGATGAACTTGTCCATATCGAAGTCGGTCTCGGGCAAATAGATGAGGTCGGGGCCAGCGCCCTTGGCGGTGGCCAGGCCAGCGGCGGCGGTCAGCCAGCCGGCATGGCGGCCCATGATCTCCACGATGCAGATCATGCCGGTATCATATACGCGGGCATCCTGGTAGATTTCCATGCACGAGGTGGCGATATACTTGGCCGCAGACGCAAAGCCGGGGCAGTGGTCGGTGCCGAACAGGTCGTTGTCGATGGTCTTAGGGATGCCCATGACCCGGCACTCATAGCCGGACTTCATCATATATTTGGAGACCTTGTTGCAGGTATCCATGGAGTCGTTGCCGCCGTTATAGAAGAAATAGCGGATGTCGTACTTTTTGAAGATTTCCAGGATGCGCTTATAATCGGTGTCATCCACATCGGGGTCAGCCAGCTTGTAGCGGCAGGAACCCAGCGCCGACGACGGGGTGAAGCGCAAAAGGGCCAGCTCCTCACGGTCCTCCTTGTCCAGGTCGTAGAGCTGGTCGTCCAGCAGGCCCTTGATGCCGTGGGCCATGCCGAAAACGCGGGTGATCGCGCCCGAATCCAGGGCCGCTTCAATTGCGCCCAGCACCGAAGAATTGATGACCGATGTGGGACCGCCCGACTGGCCAATCACACAAGCGCCTTTCAGTTCACTCATTGTTCAATTACCTCCTAATTTTCAAACAAGCCATCAAAAACTTGTCCACCCAAATTTCAGGCGATTTTAGACGTGTAAAGTATACCATAAAATGCGGCTGAAATCAATTTCTTTATGGCAGTTTTCGGGCCGGTTTTCAGAAAAAATCTCCATATGCCCAAAAGGATAACAAAAAGTCTTGATTTTATGGGGGGTAACTGATAAGATAATGATAGGATTGCTTGTGGAAAATGAAGCAAAATCAAATTTGATTCGAAAGGAAGTTATTAACATGCCATTAGTAACTACTACCGAAATGTTCAAGAAGGCGTACGACGGCGGCTATGCAGTCGGCGCGTTCAACGTAAACAACATGGAGATCGTGCAGGGCATCACCGAGGCTTGCCGCGAGCAGAAGGCGCCGGTCGTTTTGCAGGTATCCAAGGGCGCGCGCGCTTACGCCAACCACACCTATCTGGTCAAAATGGTGGAAGCAGCCGTGCAGGAATGCCCCGAGATCCCGATTGCGCTGCACCTGGACCATGGCGATTCGTTCGAGGTCTGCAAGAGCTGCATCGACGGCGGCTTCACTTCGGTTATGATCGACGCATCCTCCAAGTCCTTTGAGGAAAACGTTGCGCTGACCAAGCAGGTGGTTGAGTATGCGCACGCACATGGCGTTGTTGTAGAGGCCGAGCTGGGTACCCTGGCCGGCGTGGAAGATGAGGTCGTCGTAGAATCCGGCCACGAGAGCTACACCCGCCCCGAAGAGGTCGAGGAGTTCGTTTCCCGCACCGGCTGTGACTCGCTGGCCATCGCCATCGGCACCTCCCACGGCGCCTACAAGTTCACCGCCGCACAGTGCACCCGCAACGCCGACGGCGTGCTGGTTCCGCCCCCGCTGCGTTTTGACGTGCTCGAAGAGTGCATCAAGCGCCTGCCCGGCTTCCCGATCGTGCTGCACGGCTCGTCCTCGGTGCCGCAGGAATTCGTCAAGATGGTCAACCAGTACGGCGGCAGCATGCCCGACGCCATCGGCATCCCCGAAGAAGAGCTGCGCAAGGCTGCCCAGCTGGCGGTCTGCAAGATCAACATCGACTCGGATATCCGTCTGGCTATGACCGCAACCATCCGCAAGCACTTTGCCGAGCATCCGTCTGACTTTGACCCGCGCCAGTACCTCAAGCCGGCCCGTCAGGCGGTCAAGGACATGGTAACCCATAAGCTGATCCACGTTCTGGGCTGCAACGGCAAGGCGTGATTTTGCTTTAAACTCCACAAAAACGGCGACGCGGTGCAGGCTCAGACGGCCTGCACCGCCGTTTTTTTCGCCACACAGAAAATTTTGATGAAAAATGAAAAAACCTGTTGACAAATCTGGGCGGACGGCGTATACTAACTAAGTCGTTCGGTAAGGGCGGCCCGCAAGAATAAAAAACTTTCGCCAGCAGCGAAAAAAACTGTTGACAAAGGAAAAGAACTGCGGTATACTAAACAAGC
>CAJFUJ010000035.1 GCA_904420185.1 uncultured Butyricicoccus sp.
GAGCGGGTGGGATTCGAACCCACGGACGGTTTCACCCGTCAAACGATTTCGAGTCGTTCTCGTTATGACCTCTTCGATACCGCTCCAAATGCAGTTTTTGAATACAGCTTAATTAGTATAGCACAGCTTTCAAAAAACCGCAAGTATTTTTTTCGATTCTTCCCGCTTTTTCTTTGTGTCGCCCCGACAGTTTCTAATTTCTGTCGTTCACTCAATGCACAACAAGCGCGGGGTTTTGCGCAGCCCCTTTGGATAGTGGTTCTTCACCACCCCATCTACCGCCTTACCCCAACCCAGCGCAAAGCCGTCGGCACAAACCAGCGTCCATCCGTTCTCCCCTTGTGTGGGCAGGGTTTCGCCGCACAGGTAGCGCACCGCCGCCTGTTCGTCCGCGCGCAGCGCCAGGCGCCGGCAGGCCGTGCGCGGGTCGCAGGCCAACGCCAACGCATGGGCTGGCTCAAACCGCCCCTTTTTGAGCGTGCCGGCCTCGACCCCGGCGCGCACAACCTTGAGCCCGTCCAGCGCGGGCTGGGCACTCGGATACAGCCAGACCCGGTCACCATACACCGCGCTTTCCGGCGCTGCTATGCCTGGGAACACATCGGCCCAAAACGTCGCAGCCGGCGGTGGCAGCGGCTCTGTGCGCTGCAACGGCGGCTGCATCCGCGGCCCCTCGCCTTCCCGCACCAGGACCGCGCAAAAATGCCCTTCCCCGCGCAGCTTGTGCGGCCACAGCCGCAAGCAATCCCGCAGTTCTTCGCCCGCGCCTTCGACCCAGTCGGGCCGCCCGGGCGAAAACCACGGATATCCCGCCGCCGGACGGATGTGAAACCCGGGATGCTGGGCCAGAAAGCGGCTCACCGTGCCCTCGTTTTCCTCCGGGGCAAAGGTGCAGGTCGAATAAACCAGCCGCCCGCCCGGGCGCACCAATTCTGCCGCCTGCGCCAAGATGGTGTCCTGCCGGTCCGCACACCGGGACGGCGCGTCCGGGTCCCACTCGTCTGCCGCGCCCATGTCCTTGCGGAACATCCCTTCGCCCGAGCACGGCGCATCCACCACCACGCAGTCAAAGGCTTCGGGCAACCGTTTGGCCAAACGTTCTGGCCCCTCGTTGGTCACCGCCACATTCACCAGGCCCATGCGCTCGACCGTTTGCGCCAACACCTTTGCGCGCGCCGGATGAATCTCATTGGCCAGCACAAACCCGGCGGTCTGCGCCAAATGGCTGGTCTTGCCGCCCGGCGCGGCGCACAAATCCAGCACCCATTCACCGGGCTGCGGGGCGGCCAACGCGCCCACCGCCATGGCGCTCGGCTCCTGGATGTAGTACAGCCCAGCCTCGTACAGCGGATGCTTGCCCGGCTTGTCGGTGGACGGATAATAATATCCGTCCGGGCACCAAGGGACCGGTTCGAGTGAAAAATACCGGTGGGCCGGGTTGTCCTGCGGCGCACAGCGCAGTGCATTGAGCCGCAGGCCGTGCGCCCGCGGCCGGTCCAGGCTGGCAAAAAAGTCCCCGGCCTCTGCCCCCAGCAGGGCGTTCATCCGTTCACAAAATGCAATGGGAAGCGGCATGGCTTGTTCTCCTTTCAAAATAAGCCGCGCCCCCACCTTTCCCCGGCAGGGGCGCGCCCGGGCTTTAGCCCATTTTTTCTACAATTGCGTTCAGCACATCACTGGCCACCTCGCCCGCAACGCTGGCGCCGCCGCCGCCATTCTCCACCAGCACAATGAAGGCGTAGGGATGATTGGGGTCGTCGATGAACCCTGCAAACCAGGCGTTGGGCGTCAAGCCACCGCCAACCTCGGCAGTACCCGACTTGGCGCAGGTGCCGTCCGGGAACCGGGACGCGCCATAGGTCTGCTCGACGTTGTTGCGCAGCATGGTGCGCAGGGTACCGGCCGTATCGGCAGCCACCAGCTCATCGGTCTGCTGGGTGCGGAAAATGCCGCCCGGCAAAATCGAACCGGTTTCAATCGAGTCGATAAGACGCGGCACTGCCGCTTGGCCGCCCGATGCGATGGCACCCATATAGGTCATCATGGCGCAGGGGTTGAGGGCATCCTGCCCCTGGCCCACACCCGACCAGGCCACCAGCGCGTCGTCGCCGTCCTCAAAAGCAAAGGTGCCCTTTGCGGTCTGGATGCCGTCCACCGACAGGCTGCTGGTCAAACCGGCCTGCTCGACGTACTGCTGCATCACGTCGCCGCCCAGTTCGACGGCCAGCTGGGCGAATACGCCGTTGCACGAGTTGGCAAAGGCAGACTGGATGTCCAGCGAACCGTGCACCGACGGGCAGGTGACCTCGGTGCCGCCGATGGTGACGCTGCCGTCGCACTCCCAGGTGCGGTCAAACAAATCGGGGATGTTTTCCAGTGCGGCGTTCAAGGTGACTGTTTTGAAGATCGAGCCTGGCACGATAGCCGAGGACAAAAACCGGTTGATATATGCGCCCTCATACTCCTCACTGTCCAGGTTTTCGGGCGGATTGTCCGGGTCAAAGGTAGGGGTGGACACCATACAAAGAATTTCGCCCGTGGTGTAATCGTAGACGCCCACCGCGCCCCGGTGGCTGCCCAACGCGTTGTAGGCGACCACGTTAAAAGCCGCATCCAGCGTCAAATACATGGTGCGTTGGTTGCCAATGGGGGAATAGCCACCCGTAATCAGGTTGTAGCCGGACAACTGGTCGGCAAAAGCGTGGAGCGCGCCGGTTCCAATATTGCCCTGGCGGTCGCCGACCGCGTGCAACGTCGCCCGGCGCACAGTCGCATCCGGATAGTAGACCCGTTCGCCGTCCACAATATCGCTCAACACATCGCCGTCCCGGTCGGCCACTGCGCCCGAGATCAAGCGCCCGCTCGAATCGTACAGGTGCCGGTTGGCCGGGAATGATGCCCACTCACCGCCCCTTGTGACAAACCGGAAGCCGAACAAACACAGTCCAGCCAGCAGGCACAGCGCCAGCAGCAGGCACAGCACGGCCCGCCGTTCAATTTTCCTCATAGCCCATGGCCTCCTCTCGCTTGAGTTCCTTGCGGCTGGGCAGCCGCACGGCAAAGCTCGCATTCTGCCGGGTGTCGGTCGCCTTCAAAAAGGCCAGCAATCCCCAGGCCGACAGCATCGCCGAGCCGCCGTTGGACACAAAGGGGAAGGTGACGCCGGTCAGCGGCAGGATATCGACTGCGCCGAACACGTTCAGGCAGGTCTGGAACACCATCATCGACGCCGCACCACAGGCGGCAATCGTATAAAAGCTGGACCGCCCGGCCCGGCAGGCGCGCACGGCGAACACCGCCAACGTGATGATGCACAAGATCGCCAGACAGGCGATGATAAAGCCAAATTCCTCGCAGATCATACCGAACACCAGGTCGGTGTCGGCGGCAAAGACGTTTTTGAGCCAGCCGTCGCCCGCGCCCACGCCGACCAATCCGCCCGAGGCCGAGGCCGACATAGTGCGCACCTGCTGGAATCCGCTTCCAGACGCATCCTCCCAGGCGTGGCCCCACACGGCAAAGCGCTGGGCCACATGGCTCTTGAGCCGCAACAGCATCAGCCCGCCGATGCCGCAGCCCGAGCAGATCAGCGCCAACGTAGCCCAATCGCCCGAACGCATATAGGCGATGACCAGGAAGGTGACAAAAAAGATCAACGCGGTGCCAAAGTCATTCATCAGCGCCAGGCACCCGCCGCACATGCCGGTCAGCACGATGAACAAGGTCAGGTTGCGCTTTTTGAACAGGCGGTCGAGCGAAGCCGCGCCTGCAAATATGTAGCAGATCTTGGCCAGCTCGCCCGGCTGGATGGAGAATACCCCCAAATTGAGCCACAGCTTTGCGCCATATTGCCCGGTGCCAAACACCAAGGTGATGGCCAGCAGGCCAATGGCGCCCGCGGCCATCAGCCAGCGCAGGGTCTGCGCACGCTCCAGGTTGCGCAGGATACCGCAGAGCAGGATGAACCCGACCAATCCGGCCATCATAGTCAGAAAAATCTTGACTAGATCATCCGGGTTGGTGGACGCGGTGACCGACAAGCCGAGCGTACACAAAAAGAAGGCGATCAGCTCCATTTCAAAACCCACCCGCCGCATGGCGCGCATGGTCAGGCAATAGATCCACATTGCGGCCGTCACGCCCAAAAAGGTCAGGGGGATGTTGACTGTGGCCTCCTCCCCCTTGCTGATGACCAGCTGTACGGCGGTCAGCACCTGAAATAGTGTGAGCAGGATGAGCAATCCCCAGGGGGGGACCGGCCGTGTTTTTGCCGCACGGGCGCGGCGCTCGGCACGTTTTTCCTCCACTGGCACGGGCAAAAAGACGGCTTCCACCCCGCCGAAAGAAAGCACATCGCCGTCCTCAGCGATGGCGTCGCCATCCACTCGTTTGCCGTTGACCTTGGTGCCGCCAGTTGAATCCAGGTCGTACAGCGTCCATTCACCGCGGTCGTTGCGGTTCATAGCTGCGTGGGTGCGCGACACCGAGGGGTAGCTGAGCACCACGTCGGCGGTTTTGGCCCGGCCGATGATGTTCTCCCAGTGGGTCAGCGGGATGCGCTCACCGTTGGGCAGGCTGAGATAGGCCCAGGTTTCGGGCAGGTGCTGGACCGCCAACAGCGAGCGAATCACAGACAAAAGAATCAGCAGCGCCAACACCGGCAGAACAAACCGAATGATTGTCGTGTACCAGATCCCAAAAACCGGGTAGGCTGCGGCCACACCCGTGATGGCGTCCAGCGCGGTTTGCAGCGCATTTGTAATGGTTTCCATAGTTTTGCTTCCTTTTCTTTTACCGGTCGTCCGGGAATAGTTGGTCGATGTTGGAGGCATCGACCGGGTGATAGGCAATCCACTGAATATTATCTGCCTGATCCAGTGGTGTGCCGCCCAGCATCCGCATGGCCGCCTCGACCGCGCCGGCGCCCTGCGCTTGTGCATCCTGAAAGACTGTGAAATTGAGCCGCCCGTCTCGAATCGCAGCGCGGCCAGCCGCCGTGGCGTCCACGCCCACAATCGGGATACTGGCGATGGCATAGCCAGCCTGCGCCAGCGCATCTGACGCGCCCAACCCCATGGCATCGTTGGCCGCCAGCACGGCGTCGATTTCCGGTGTTTCCTTCAAAAACTCCGCGAACAGCTCCTGCGCCTGGCTACGCTGCCAACCGGCGTCCTGCTCAAACAGATACACCGGCTCCAGGCCAGCATCGGTCATCGCTTGTTTGGCCGCCGCGATGCGGGCAGCCGAGGCGTTGCCGCGCGTATCCCCTTCGATGACGGCAATCCGTGGGCTATGTAGGTCGCTTACGCCGCTTTGGGGCTGCGACAAAAAGTATTCGGCTAGAAATTCACCTTGCATCTGACCGGCGTCCTGCTCTGGGCTGCCGATGTAGAGCACGTTGGCACGGCTTTGCAGCACCGATAGATCCTCCGGCTGGCGGTTTAGAAAGACCACCGGCATGGTTCCCGCCCGGTCCAGCACTTCCCCGGCCGCCGCTGCTTCGCACAAAACCACAATGGCAGCCGCATAGCCCTCATCCGCCCACGCTTCAATCTGCGCCAGCTGGGCCTGCTGGTCACCGTCAGCGTTGATTGAATCCAGTGCCACCTCGGCTTCTGTTGCAGCGCCCACGGCAGCCCGCTCAACCTCTATTAAAAAATCGTCACGCGAGGCCATGCTCAGCCCCAAGCGGATAGAATCTGCACTCCCTGCCAATCCGCCGCTTGCGCCGCAACCGACCAAAAGCATCACCAGCAGCGTCGCAGCCGCCATACGGAACCACTGTTTTTTCATCTTCATTGCTCCTTTAGCCGTATGGGGTTTGGTTCTAAAATTTATCCACACGGGTTTGAACATAGGCATTTTTTTGGTTTGTATTGTTCTTTTTTTAGAAAAAGCCTATTTTACCGCGTGTCCTCAAAAAATCCAAGTTTATTTTTGTTTATTATAGCATATTCACATGCTTCTGCAAATCGGGTAAAATAGAAAAAGATTGGGAACCTTGTTTTTTCTATTCCCAGACCTATTTTATTTTCCAAGGTGCAGGGCTGCTTGCGGCCCCACGCACCTAAGAGAGATGGAGGAATTTTTATGATCAAACAATGCGCTTGCATCGACACCCTGTATACCGAGCTGCCGTGGCTGGACCGCTTCCAGGCCGCCAAGGACGACGGCTTTGTCGCTGTGGAATTTTGGGATTGGCGCATCCGCGACCTGGACGCTACCCGCGAGGCTGCCGAAAAAGCCGGCATCCGCATCAGCGGTTTTAACGGTGACGCCGACTACTCCTTAGTCGATCCCACCCAAAAGCAGCAGTACCTCGAAGCGCTCGAGGAATCGTGCAAGGCGGCCAAGAAGGTGGGCGCCGAAAGTGTGACCATCCACTCCAACGCCCTGGGCGATGGCGGCGTGGTCGTCAACCACTATGACAACCTGTCCCACACCGTCAAATTGTGCGCTATGTTCGACACCCTCAAAGACTGCGCCAAGATGGCCGAAAAATACGAGATCGACATGAACCTCGAAGCCCTCAATGTACTGACCGACCATGTTGGCAACTTCCTGGAAACCACCCAGATGGGCGCCGAGATGCTGCGTATCATCGGCTCTCCGCGTCTCAAGCTGCTCTATGATGCCTACCACATGGAGCTCAACGAGGGCAAGGTCATGGACACACTGTCCGCCTACATCGACGTCATCGGCCACATCCATATCGCCGACGCGCCCGGCCGTCACGAGCCCGGCACCGGTTATATGAACTACAAGGCCATCGCCAAGCACATCGAATCTCTGGGCTACACCGGCACGGTAGGTAGCGAGCTGTTCCCGCTGACCGACACCGCCACCGCTGTCAAAGCCATTATGTCCATCTCTGAATAATCCGGTTCTCCGGCGGTGCAAATGCGCCGCCGGCTTTTTTACCGCATCCGTCTGAGCCGCTCTTGTACCTCCTTCAAGGTTTCACCAAACTTGGCCGAGCGCAAGGTCGGGTTGCCACGCACCAACCATTTGCGGCTGCGTTTCATGGTGCGGATCTTTTCGTTGAGCTGATCCTGCGCCTGCTGGACACCCAAGTACATCTGTAGCCGCGCGCTTTCGGCCGAGGCGGCCAGCTGTTCGCGGCCCTCTTGGGCGGCATCCGCCAGTTCGGTCCGCTTTTGCAAGGCTGCAGCAGCAAACTGTGCGCGCCGCTCTGCGACCTCCTGCCGCATTTGGTCCAGCTCCTCAAGCAGCTTGGCGAAGTCCAATGCAGTCTTGATCGAAGTCACTGCGTCGGTCAAAAAATAAACCGACAAGATCGCCATAGTAAAGGCCATTGTCAGTGGCGTAAACTGAGAGATCAGATCCTCCACCGGCGGGTGGATTACATAAACCAGCATCACCCCTAACGCGCCCCAGGTCAGCGACGATTGCAGGCAAATACGGCCCTGAAATTGCAAGCGATGCTCCGAATAGTCCCAGTACTTTACCTTGAAAATTGCCTCCATGGCCACACCGACCACATATTCAAAAACCGTGGCCGCAACCATGCTGGCAAAAAACATCGCAACCGGCTTCCCGGCAAGCGGCAGCGCAACATGCAGCAAAATTGCCGCGCCGAACCCATAAATGGGCAGCATGGGGCCGCGCAAAAAGCCGCGGTTTACCAGCTTTTTTTGTTGTGTCGATACCACGCACGACTCAAAGCACCATCCGAGAAAGCTATAAATGTAAAAAATCATCAGCCATTGGCTCACTGTGTATTGATACATATTGTCCGTCCTCCCACAGCCGATTCATGTTGTCCTTTTCATTGTATCATATCCTAGCCTGGATTTTAAGCGCGATCTCACGTTTTCCGACAACTAGGCCTTTTGTTTGCTTGCGTTCTGCGGCGCTACATGGTACACTGTTGACAGACGAAACGGAGGGACAACCTGCATGATCGATTTTTTGCACCCCAAACTGAACGATGCCGAACTTGGACGCATTTCTTCCCTGGGTCTGGCCCATATCGGTGACGGGGTCTATGAAATCATGACGCGGTCGTATCTGGTATGCCAAGGGATGCAGACCGCCCGCAGCCTGCACGCCAAAACGGTCGCGCTGGTGCGCGCATCTGCGCAGTACCGCGCGGCGCAGTGCATCTTACCCCTGCTCACGCCCGCCGAGGCCGACGTATTCCGGCACGGCCGCAACGCCAAGCCCAAAACCATCCCCAAGGCAGCTTCCCATATGGAATACGCCTACGCCACTGCACTAGAAGCCCTGTTCGGTTGGCTGTATCTGCGGGGCGAGTACGACCGTTTGAATGCGCTCTATGCGGTGATTGCGCAGGGTTTTGACCCAGTGCCTGGCACAGGCAAGCCCCCGTCCGGCTGACTTCTTTTGGGACACAGTCCCTATCCAACACCAAGGAGGAAAAACATATGATCTCAACTACCACCGCTACGATCGAGGGCAAGCAAATTATCGAATACAAGGGCATCGTTTTTGGCGAAGTAATTTCCGGCGTCAACTTTGTCCGCGATTTAGCCGCTGGGTTGACCAATTTTTTTGGCGGCCGTTCGGGCTCTTATGAGGATGAATTGCAGCGGGCACGCGACCAAGCGATCACCGAAATGGAGCAACGTGCCATGCAACGCGGCGCAAACGCCGTTGTAGGCGTGGATATTGACTATGAAATTTTGGGCTCAGGCGGCAATATGCTGATGGTCAGCGCTTCTGGCACTGCGGTTGTCTACGCAGAATAAGATCAATTTAAGGAAACGCCGGTCACGTGAAGCTTCCATTCACGCGGCCGGCGTTTTTTTGGATTATTCGCTCTGCTGGCTGTTTGCAGCCTGCGTATCCTTCTGATTCTGCATAGACGAACCGTTCTTCTGGTTCTGAGAAGTCGTGCTATTCTTTTGCGTCTGTGCGTTCTTACGTTCACGGGACATACCATTCACCTGCCTTTCCCTGAAAGGATTCGGGGTTAGTATATCCCATCTCACGCAACCTATACCGCCAGTTTCTCCATTTTTTTACGAGCTTTGGGCAACGATGTGGGTTCCAGACGCTGGCGCGCCGCACGGCAATGCGCTGGCACCGCTTCTGGCGCAAGTTCTTGAACGGCCGCTTCGCTGCCTGCTGCCAGAGCGGTTTCATAGTACCAGCATTTGTACTCTAACAACTCCAAGGTCTGGCGCAGCTCCTGCATTTGCTGTTTGACCGCCTCCCGCCGCTTTTGAAAAAGCGCCAGACGGCCGTCCAACGTGGCGTCGCCCTGGGCGGCCATCCCCATAAAGGCCCGGATTTCCTTGATCGACAAACCGGATTTTTTCAAGCAATCGATGACCATCAACGTCCCATAGTCCGCCTCTGTGAACATTCGGATCCCGCCCTTGGAGCGCTCTACGAAAGGTAGCAGCCCTTCTTGATCATAATATCGAAGCGTAGATGCTGGTACGCCGACTGCTTTTGCCATTTCTCCTACCGTGTACGCCATCGTTGCATTCCTCCAAAAAAACGCTTGACTAAGAGTTCACTTTAAGTTGTATCCTAAGACTAAGGTGATTATAGAAGGTTTCTCTGGATTTGTCAACCGCGGCGGCCGGATTTGGCTGGATATCACACAAAAGGCGGCGCCCGGAGCCGGATGCCGCCTTTCGTGTGGTTTAGAGAAGAAGCCCTTCCGGGCATGATAGGATCTTAGCTTTGCGGCGAAACGCTCTACCTTGCATTCGCAGTGCATCCGCCGTATAATGAAGTAAAAAAGCGCCAATTGGTTTTTACCTACTGCTGTCCGATGGTTGCAGCTCTTTCAGCAGCCTGTGCATTTGGACAATGCCGCTCTGCAAGGCAGATGCATATATCGTTCGCTTTTCTATATTTTATTATATCCCCTCGCACCATCGGTGGCCAGATCAAAGCCGCCCTATTTTGGTATATTTCAGACCAGTCAATTGTTTTTCTTTTCCCATACAATTTGCATATGTTAGAGGGTTTTTCAACATATATCGATAGATTCATCTGCTTTTCACAAATCTTCATGTTTATAATAGAAATATTCCGTACAGTTTTGGTAAAATCCCGACAAAAAGGAGGGGCTGTCATGCCAACTGCCGAACCGCAAAAATTCAATGAACACCGGCAAGAATTGTTTGAATTGCAGCATCCGGATATTCCCTACTTTATTTTTAGCGATTCGTTGGACTTTTATTTAAACCGCAACATTCCCTGGCATTGGCACGCGATGCTGGAATTCACCTATGTAGCAGCAGGGAGCGTCGAATATTTCTGGCCCGACGGAAGCCAGGTCTTCCACACCGGCCAGGCCCTTTTTGTTAACAGTAATGTCCTGCATCAGCTCCACGCCTTGGATGGACAATCCGGCTGCATCGTACGCGGCATTCAATTCAATCACCATTTCCTCTCCGGCGGGTACCACAGCACGCTGGAGCAAAAATACTTTTCTCCTGTTTTGCAATGCGATGCCATGCCGGTCTACGCGCTGCCGTTGGACCGCATCGAGGGCATCCACATGGTTGACGCGCTGCTGCGCATTTTGGAATGCGGCGAAAACCAAGCCAGCGGCGTGGAATTCCAAGTGCAGCAGCACCTGGCCACGCTTTGGATGCTTTTGTATGAACAAACTCGCTCCACCTGGAAACGTCCACAGGCCAAAAATGACGTCAGCATCCAACGCCTGAAGCAGATGGTCACCTTTATACACGCCCATTACGCCGAACCGCTTACCCTCAAGGAAATCGCCGCTTCGGCCAATGTCGGCGAGCGGGAATGCCTGCGTTGCTTCCAAAAGAACCTGTCGGTCACCCCCATCGCCTATCTCAATCAGCACCGGGTCTATATGGCCGCCCAGTCGCTGTTGCAAACCACCAAAAATGTCCTAACCGTCAGCGAGGAGAGCGGCTTTAGCTCAAGCAGTTATTTTACCAAGGTGTTCCGCCGTATCATGCATTGTACACCCAAGGAATTCCAAAAACGTGGAACTCCTCCCTTCTAGGGCGTGAAAAGACCGGCTTGACAAGTAAATGCTCGTGTGATATTCTTTTATTAAGATACATATCGTAGTTTATTATTGATTTTGCAAACTCTATATCCGATATTCTTCAAAGGAGGCTCCTCTCATGTCCAAAAAATTAGTCGCTTACTTTTCCGCCAGCGGCGTGACCGCGCGCGTTGCCAAAACCTTGGCCGAAGCGGCCGGCGCTGACCTGTACGAAATCCAGCCCGCCCAGCCCTATACCTCGGCTGACCTGAACTGGATGGACAAACAAAGCCGCTCCACTAAGGAGTCCAAAGACCCCTCCATTCGACCGGCGATTGCCAACAAAGTGGACAATATGGCCGATTATGACGTGATTTTCGTCGGTTTCCCCATCTGGTGGTACACTGCCCCGTCCATCATCAAGACCTTCGTCGAGAGCTACGATTTCTCGGGCAAGACCCTGGTGCTGTTCGCCACCTCGGGCGGCAGCGGCCTGGGCAAAACCGCCGATGCCTTGCAGGCGCTGTGCCCGTCGGCGACTGTCCGCAGCGGCAAGCTGCTCAACGGCCGCCCGGATCAGGCTTCCCTAGCCGCCTGGGTGGACAGCTTGGGGGTATAACATCTTTATATTTGCAGAAGCGCTCCCCGTCGGGGCGCTTCTTTTTTTTACAATTCGGTAACGACTTTAGTCGAATTCCACAAAGCTTCCTTCATCGTTTTATCAGTTTATCCAATTCTTTTTGTATTTCCCTGTTTGCTATTGACAGCTTGCAACTGCTATGTTATCTTCGAAATATAATGATGGAATTGTCCGAATATGATGAAGCAAGGATTCTGGAATGCCTGCATCAATATTCAGAATACCGAACCCTGCTCTGGACAAAGTCGGCCAACCTTTCGGAGTTGGAACTTTATATCTGGATTGAAGATGGCACAAGGTCAAAATTCATCGGTTTGGGCGATGTCAACTATACCGATGAATTTGGCGGCAATCTCAACTTGGGACACGCCATCTATAGACACGGTATTTATCACGCGGATGCGCTGAGAGAAGAATTGCGCAGCATCCTTGACGTATCCGAATCCAATCAAATCGACCCATTGGCCAGCTAAAGTAGCGGTTCGGCCCCTTTGCTCGCGGCGGCCAATCCGCTGCATCGGCAACCCAGAATTTCTACACAGGAGGGATTGTAGCATATGGGGACACCGTCAAATTTTCTTCCGATTGCGTTTACAATCATCAATACGGCCCTCTATATCGCTATTTTGGCTGTGTTGATTCTCCTTTTAGTGCGTCTAATTGCTTTTCAAAAGAAATAATCCGCAGCCTTACAGGCCGGCCAGCGCTTTACACCAGGGAATTTACTATGAAAAAATCGAAATTAAAATTTTGGCTCATCACGGTTCTCATTCTTTTGGCTGTCCCCTTTGGTGATGTTTTTTGGGGAATCTTCTTAAAATTCCCGGCGCAGGCGTCAATCCTGCTCAGGAGATTTGGCATTCGATTCTCTATTCTGATATGGTCACCATTCTCTGTACAGCCCTGATCCTCTACCACCTCAAGTTCCGCAAATAGCGAAAGCCCCCGCCGCTGTATGGCGAGGGCTTTTCTATTGCGCAAAAACTTACTTCTTGAGGTTGAACCAAGCGTCGCGGCCCAGGTACTGGGCAACATCGCCCAGCTCCTCTTCGATGCGGAGCAGCTGGTTGTACTTGGCCACACGGTCGGTACGGCTGGGGGCGCCGGTCTTGATCTGGCCTGCGTTGAGGGCAACGGCCAGGTCTGCGATGGTGGCGTCCTCGGTTTCGCCCGAGCGGTGGGAAACAACCGCGGTGTAGCCCGCACGGTTGGCCATCTGGATGGCGTCCAGGGTTTCGGTCAGCGAACCGATCTGGTTGACCTTGATGAGGATGGAGTTGGCAACACCCAGGTCGATGCCCTTCTTCAGGCGCTGCACGTTGGTGACGAACAGGTCGTCGCCGACCAGCTGGATCTTATCGCCCAGGGCCTTGGTCAGCATATCCCAGCCTTCCCAGTCCTCTTCGGCCATGCCGTCTTCGAGCGAGATGATCGGGTACTTCTCGGCGAAGCCCTTCCACATGTTGACGAGTTGCTTTTGGGTCAGCTTCTTGCCGGACTTGGGCTGGACATAGCACTTCTCCTCGTCGTTCCACCATTCGGAGGAAGCGGCGTCGATGGCGATCATGAAGTCCTCGCCGGGCTTGTAGCCGGCCTCTTCGATGGCCTGTACGATGACCTTGAGCGCGTCCTCATCCTTCTTGAGGTTGGGGGCATAGCCGCCCTCGTCGCCTACACCGGCGGCCGGGGTGCCGTTTTCCTTGAGGGTCTTTTTGAGGGTGTGGAATACCTCGGCGCAGCGGCGCAGCGCCTCACGGAAGGACGGGGCCGAAACCGGCATAATCATGAATTCCTGGATTTCCACGTTGTTGGTGGCATGTGCGCCGCCATTGAGGATGTTCATCATCGGCACGGGCAGGGTCTTGGCATTGCAGCCACCAATGTAGTTATACAGCGGCAGGCCAAGCGCCTCGGCCGCAGCCTTGGCAACTGCCAGCGAAACACCCAAGATGGCGTTTGCGCCCAGCTTGGTTTTGTTGGGAGTGCCATCGAGCGCGATCATAGCCTTGTCGATGGCCTGCTGGTCGAGCGCATTCATGCCGATGATTTCTTCAGCGATCTCGCCGTTGACCGCATCCACTGCCTTGAGCACACCCTTGCCCATATAACGGTCCTTATCGCCGTCACGCAGCTCGCAAGCCTCAAAAATACCAGTGGAAGCGCCAGACGGAACTGCCGCACGGCCCATATACGCACCAGTGTCTGCTTCTACATACACCTCGACCTCAACGGTCGGGTTGCCGCGGGAATCCATAATTTCGCGGCCGATCACGTCAACGATCTCAACATAACCCTTCATACTTTACCTTCTCCTTTACAAACAAGTATAAATAATCAGCACCGCACAGCGGGAAGCCAACCGGCTCCACGCCGTACAGGTGGCCAATTTATTTCACAATCAGGCTCTTTCCGGTCATTTCCTCCGGTTTGTCCAGGCCGAGCAGCTCGAGCATAGTCGGCGCCAAATCGGCCAGCACGCCGCCATCTGCCAGTGCTTTGACATCTGCACGGCCCACCAGTGCAAGCGGCACCGGACTGGTTGAATGCGCGGTGAATGGAGTTTTCTCATCCTCCTCCAGCATTTGATCTGCATTGCCGTGGTCTGCCGTGATCAATGCTGCGCCGCCGCGGGCGAGCAGGGCATCGATCACCTTTCCTACGCAGGTATCGACTGTTTCAACCGCCTTCACAGTTGCATCGAACACACCCGTGTGGCCGACCATATCACAGTTGGCATAATTGAGGATTATCACGTCGTATTGATCCGAAGCGATGCGTTTGAGCACCTCATCGGTCACTTCATAGGCCGACATCTCGGGCTTTAAGTCATAGGTTGCAACCGCGGGAGATTTGATCAGTGCGCGGTCCTCATTTTTATATTCGGTTTCCACGCCGCCGTTAAAGAAGAAGGTGACGTGGGCATATTTTTCGGTTTCCGCGATGCGCAGCTGATGCAAGCCCTTATCCGCGATATATTCCCCAAAGGTGTTGGTCAGCGACTGCGGTTTGAAGGCGACCTCGACATTGGGCATTGTAGCGTCATACTGGGTCATGCAGACAAACTTGACCGGCATATTGCCCCATTCACGAAAGAAACCGTCGAATTTGGGGTCCACAATGGCGCGGGTAATTTCACGGGCGCGGTCAGGACGGAAGTTTGCAAAAATGATCGCGTCATCCTTGCGGACATTGGCGCCCTTGGTGATAATCACCGGCTCAATGAACTCGTCGGTCACGCCGGCTTCATAGCTGTTGAGGATGGCTTGGATCGGTTCGCCCTCATAAACCGGTGCTTCACCTAGGACAATGGCATCATACGCGCGCTCCAGACGATCCCAGCGCTTGTCGCGGTCCATAGCATAATACCGGCCAGAAATGGTCGAAATACAACCGATACCCAGCTCGTCAATCTTATCAGCGACCTTCTTGACGTACTCCGCCCCTGAGGTTGGCGGTGTATCGCGTCCATCCATAAAGCAGTGCACGCACACTTTGGTCAGGCCCTTCTTTTTGGCCAGCTCGAGCAGCGCGCAGATATGATCGATGTGGGAATGTACGCCACCATCGCTCATCAGGCCAAAGATGTGCAGGGTAGAGTGGAACCATAGGCACTGGTCCACTGCGTGCTGAAAGGCCACATTTTCAAAGAAATCTCCGTCCTCGATGGACTTTGTGATGCGGGTAAGCTCCTGATAGACAATGCGGCCCGCGCCAATGTTCGTATGGCCGACCTCAGAGTTGCCCATCTGTCCATCCGGTAGGCCGACATCCATGCCGGACGCACCAATGAGTGTATGGGGACACGTGCTGAAGATTTTGTCCAGCTGTGGTGTGTTGGCTGCATGGATGGCATTGCCCATATCGCTATCACGGTGACCAAAGCCGTCCATGATGATGAGCGCCAGCGGATGCTTTCCCTCTTTCACCGTGGTACGGCGGGTACGCTTGGCTGCGGGTTTCTTTTCAGTTTCCTTCTCTGCAATCGGATTTTCAGCGGCTGCCGTGCGGCGGGTGCGCTTGGCTACGGGCTTTTCAGCCATTTTGGTCACAGCTTCCGGCTCATTTTTTTCCGCCGCTTTGGCCTTAGACGCCGCAATAATGTCCTCCTGCTTGATTTTTCTCATAACTCGTAAGCCTCCCCTTTGCTTATACGAAGAGGGGGACAAGCGTGCTTTCCCCCTCTCCCCGGTCGGCGCCGGAAAGCGCCGGTTTAGTTCTGATTGGCTGCCTCTACGATTGCCGCAAAGTCCGGCGCCTTCAAGGACGCGCCGCCGATCAGACCGCCGTCTACATCGGGCTGGGCCAGCAGCTCGGCCGCGTTCTTGGCATTCATGGAGCCGCCGTACTGAATGGTGATTGCACGAGCGGCGCGCGCGCCGTACAGTTCGCGCAGGCAGTCGCGAATCTTCGCGCAGACCTCGCCTGCCTGCTCAGCGGTTGCAGTTTTGCCTGTACCAATGGCCCAGATCGGCTCATAAGCAATGACAACCTTTTTGATATCCTCCACAGCTACGCCTTGCAATGCAATTTTGACCTGCTTGCGGATAACCTCCATGGTGACATCCTGCTCACGCTCGGTCAGGCTTTCGCCTACGCACAAAATCGGACGCAGACCGTTTTCAATCGCAACCTTGACCTTTTTATTGCAGCTCTCGTCGGTTTCATTGAAATACTGACGGCGCTCGGAGTGGCCGATGATCACGTACTTTACACCCAGCTCCTTGAGCATATCGGCCGAAATCTCACCGGTAAATGCGCCGGACTTTTCAAAATGCATGTTCTCGGCGCCGATGGCAATCTTGGAGCCCTTTGCAGCCTTTACAGCGGCCTGAATATCAGTAAACGGTACGCACAACACCATTTCACACCACTTGGTCTTGGAAAGCAACGGCTTCATTTCCTCAATGAGTGCCTTCGCCTCGCTCGGCGTCTTATTCATTTTCCAGTTACCAGCAATAATGGTCTTGCGATATCTGCGATTCATGTTTTATATACCCCTTTCAGTTTTACGATGCGATTTCTCTCGTAAAGGTATGTATTTTTACGGGTTGCCCCGATATAGCAAGGTGATGCCCGGCCCGGGGCAGGCGGCCGCCGGACCGGGGGAGAAAATTTACTTATCGTTGAGGCAGGCGATGCCCGGCAGTTCCAGTCCCTCCAGGAACTCAAGCGAAGCGCCGCCGCCGGTCGAAATGTGGGTCATCTTATCCGCATAGCCCAGCTTTTCCACCGCAGCCGCCGAATCGCCGCCGCCAATGATCGAAACTGCGCCCGAAGCCGCGATGGCCTTAGCGATGGCCTTGGTCCCGATTGCGAAGGCGTCGAACTCAAACACGCCCATCGGGCCGTTCCAAACAACCGTACCTGCGTCCTTCACTGCATCTGAAAACAGCTCGACTGTCTTGGGGCCAATATCCAAGCCCATCATATTGTCCGGGATCTGGCCAGCCTCATACACAACCGGCTCTGCATCGGCCGCAAAGTGGTCGGCACAAACCGTATCTACGGGCAACAGCAGCTTCACACCCTTGTCTGCGGCTTTCTTGAGCAGGCCGCTGGCCAGCTCCAGTTTGTCCTCTTCACACAGTGAAGTGCCGATTTTACCGCCCTGCGCCTTGGAGAAGGTGTAGGCCATACCGCCGCCGATGATGATCGTATCGCACTTTTCGATCAGGTTGTTGATCACGCCGATCTTATCCGAAACCTTTGCGCCGCCCAAAATTGCAACAAACGGACGCACCGGGTTGTCCAGCGCCTTACCCATGATGGAAATTTCCTTGTTGATCAGGTAGCCGCAAACTGCCGGCAGATAATCCGCGATCCCGGCGGTAGAGGCGTGCGCGCGGTGCGCTGTACCGAAGGCATCGTTCACATAGATTTCCGCCATCGAGGCCAATTCCTTGGCAAAAGCCGGATCGTTCTTTTCCTCTTCCTTATGGAAGCGCACATTTTCCAGCAGCAGGACCTGGCCCGGCTGGAGCGCCGCCGCCTTGGCCTTTGCATCCGGACCAATCACGTCTTTGGCAAGCGTAACCTGCTGGCCCAGCAGCTCAGACAGGCGTTCTGCCACCGGTGCAAGGGAATACTTCATTTTGAACTCACCCTTCGGACGGCCCAGGTGAGAGCACAAGATCACGGCCGCCTTGTGTTCGAGCAAATATTGAATGGTTGGCAGCGCGGCGACAATCCGCTTGTCGTCGGTGATGCGGCCGGTTTCATCCTGCGGCACGTTGAAATCACAGCGGACAATCACCTTTTTGCCGGCGACATCAATGTCCTCCACATTTTTCTTATTGTAATCCATACTGACTCTCTCCTTTGTGCAAAGTAATTCCTCTCAAAACATACGCGAAACGATCATTTTCCGGGAGGAAAGGGCTGGATTTAGCCCTTCCATCTTCCTAAGATAGCATTATACTTGTTTTATCCATAACAATCAATAGACTTTCTGAAAAATATCGCAAATAATCCGCACTTTGGCGATTATTTTGATTTGTGCAGCCGCAAAAAATAAATTTCTGGTGATATTTGCTCTAGCTTACGGTCTCCGCTTATGCTTTACCTGCCGGCAGATGATCCCGTGGCGTGCCGTCATACATCACAGCGAGCGCCTGCGGACCGGTATTCGTGATCACCGACACCCCGATGGGCCACCGTTCAACCCCAGCAAATCCAAGGTCTCGCAGCCCTGCTTCCAGGGCATCCAGCCGTTCTTCCGGTACATCACCGTACAGCAAACCGGCTATCTGGTTTTCCGGCCCTACCACATGTTCTTTTACAAAATTGACCATTGCTTGTGTCACATTTTTATCCCCGCGCACCTTGCCACATACGTTCACGCCTCCTGCGTAAACATGACTGATCGGACGCAGGCCAAGGGCCTCGCCGACAAAGGCCGCACCGCCCGAAATGCGCCCGGATTTTTTGAGAAATTGCAAAGTATATACCCCAAGTACTGCTTCACTGCGCGCGAGTGCAGAACGGACTTCCTGCACAATTTGGTCAAAGGGCGCACCCATCTCACGCATTTGCGCCGCCTTGAGCACCACCCGGCCATAAACCATTGTGTAAGTTTCTGAATCCACCAACTCAATGGTCATATCCTTGCCAAATTCCTCATAGAACATATCCCGCGCCATACAAGCCGATTGATAACATCCTGAGCCTTTTGCATTGATCGTCACGCCGAGCACATGGGTGCAGCCTGCCAGCCGCGCCCGTTGATAAATCTCCAAATACTGTACAGGGGTGGCTTGTGTGGTCACCGGAATGTCCTTGGTTTGTTCGAGTATTTTCCAATAGGCTTGCGGGGTGATGTCATAGTATTCCCGCAGTGTGCGGCCTTCATACGTCACCTTGATTGGGGCGATGTCAATCTGGTAGCGTTCGACCAATGCTGGTGGGATATCGCTAGATGAATCGGTAAAAATATATATTTTATCCATTTATTCCTCCCATTCTCTCTCTGTTCTCTTGATTATAGGGCCGGACCTAGATCCACGGGGAACCGGCCGGCTTCGTCCAGCCCTTGAAATCCGGTTTGCCGCAATGCTTCAAATACCGTCACTGCCACCGAATTCGACAAATTTAAGCTGCGCGCACCTGCCCGCATGGGGATTCGAAGGCAGCGTTCGGGGTGCTCGGCCAGCAGTGGCTCGGGCAAACCACGCGTTTCCTTGCCAAACATCAAAAAAGCGCCGTCTGCAAACCGGGCCTCGGTGTAGGCGCGCGGTGCTTTCGTCGTCAAATAATAGTATGGCCCTTGTGGATTTTTTTCAAAAAAGTCGGCCAGGTTTTGATAATAGCGGATATCAAGCAAATGCCAATAATCCAATCCTGCGCGTTTGAGCTGCTTATCGTCAATAGAAAACCCGAGTGGCTCCACCAGGTGCAGCACCGAACCAGTTGCAGCGCAAGTGCGGGCAATGTTGCCGGTATTCTGGGGAATCTCGGGTTCGACCAAAACAATATGGAACATAACAATCCTCATTTTTTCGCAAAGTACGATTCTATTTTAGAGGATTTACGTTTCATTTTCAAGGTTTTTTATTATTTTTGTGCAAAAAGCATCCCCCAATCGCGAAGGATTGGGGGAGATTGCAGGTTATTCTTGTAGTTGTGCATAAACGCCGTAGACGTAGCCTTGCTCCTTGGCCTGCTCGTCGGTGAGCACCTCGCCGGTCAGCTGCGGGCCGCTGACGTCATCTGGGTACGTAACACCCAGCTTGCCGGTGTGCAGGGTCATCTCCTGGGTGGCGGTTGTGCCGTCGGTAAAGGTGACTGTTACGGTTAAGGTTGCACCGTCGAATTCATCGGTACGAGCGTGCCAGGCGGCTTGCTCGTCCTCTGCATCCGTTGTTTGGGGAGCTGCCCACAAGCCATAGCTCACCGCAGGATCGTAGGTCTCTACAAAACCGTTTTCCAGTTTCCAGCTCACATCCGCCCACCACATATGCTGCTCTTCCAAGCCGCTTATGCTGATGATATCAGCATTTGCAAGCCGCGGATCGGTTTCTTGCAACGTAACCGCCGGCATTTTTTCGTCAACTTCGATCTTTTCATGCCGATACAGACCACCTTTGTCCATCGAAGCGCTGACGCTCTGAATGTTGTCCCCGGTCACTTTGAAGATGCACCCGGAAAAGAAACCCTTTTCCAAATCGTCACATCCACCTTCTCCGACGTCAAATACAATCTTACTGCCCTTGGGTTCCAGTGTTTCGCCCGTGTCAGCCGCATAAGCCACCAGGCCGAACGAGTGGCTGATATCGCTCGCACCCTCCAGGCCTTGCCCGTGCAGCGCCGCGCCGCCCAGCAGCAGCGCGACCGCACAAGCCGCCGCCAGCACCCGCTTAAATCCGCGTGCGCGGGGCGTTTTGCGCGTTCCAACCGTCCGGCCCTGCCGCATATCCTCCGCCGCCAGCCGGGTGCGCGCCTTCAGCCGGTCGGGCGCTTTCATGTTTTGCAAATCGCTGAGTGTGTTCCTGTGTTTCATCGTCATCGCCCTCCAAAATCTGTTTGAGTTGTTTGCGTGCGCGGTGCAGCCGGGTGCGCACCGTCACCGGCCGGCAACCGGTGATCTGCGCGATCTCCTCGGTGCCATACCCTTCCACATAGTGCAAATACACTGGGATACGCAGCCGCTGGGGCAGCGCCGCTACTGCTTGCCACAGCGCTTGGTAGTCCTCTCCTTCAGGCGCTGCCACATCCGGCATCGCTTCCAGCGGCGCAGTGTGTCGGAACCAGGCGGAGCGCCGCAAATCGTTGCACCGGCTGGCTGTGGCCCGCAGCAGCCAGGCTTTGAGGTGTTCCCCGTCCGCAAATTGGGTCGTATCGCGCAACAGCTGCAAGAACACCTCCTGGAATACATCTTCCGCGTCTGTCCGCGAGCCCAAGCGGCAAAGTGCCAGGCGATACACTGCGTCCCCATAATCGTCCATGGCCCGGACTAGGAACTGGTCCGAGCGTAGAGACTTGTCTTCCATCGCGTTGACCTCCTTTCTACAAACAACACGAGATAGGGCGGCAAATTGTTCCCGATGCCGTAAAAAAACACCGCACCCCTCCTTAGGTTTGAGGGATGCGGTGTACCACAACGCGCTCTTATCAATTTCACGCAAAGTATTCTCTTGTCTGGCGTACGTTTTCTGCAATTGCAGCTTTCAATTCTTCGACCGAATCAAATGCCCGCTCGGGCCGTAGGAATTTGTGCAGCTCAACGTGGATAAATTGTCCGTACAGGTCGCCATTGAAGTCGAGCAAATGGGGTTCAATCGTCGGCCCGCCGCCGTCTACAAAGGTGGGTTTGACGCCGATATTGGTTGCAGCGATGTAGCTGCTTTCACCGACAACCACACGAGTGGCATACACGCCATAGGGCGGCAGGGCCATTTCCTCGGGCAGCGCCAAATTGACCGTCGGCACCCCCAACGTACGTGTGCCGACCTTGCGGCCATGCTCCACCACGCCAGAAATTGTATACGGGTGCCCCAAAAACTCGGTGGCACGCTCCATTTCGCCCTGCGAAATCAGCTGCCGGATATAGGTCGAGGACACCACTACGCCGCCGATTTTGACATCCGGAATGCAGTCATAACCGATACCCGCCTTGCGGCATTCCTCGGCCATTCCCTCGGGCGTACCCTGCCCTTTATATCCAAAGCGGTTATTGTGCCCCGAGATAATATACCTTGCATGGAATCTGCCGATCAGCAGCTTGTGGATAAAATCGCGCCAATCCATGGTGCGCAACTCGGAAAAGTGTCCAAAAATCACCTCATCCACGCCACCCAACCGCTTGATCTCCTCCGCACGGCTGGCATAAGCGGTCAACATCGGCGCTTGCATTCCCGACATCACAGAGCTCGGATGCTGGTCAAACGTAAAAACCGAAGAGATCCCATCGATCTCTTTTGCACGCTGCACCGCGCGCTTCATCAGCGCCTGATGCCCCCGGTGGACTCCGTCAAAGTAGCCGAGTGCAATCGCACGCACCGGATTTTCTATATTCATCGGGCCTTCCCCCTCAAACTAGAGTAAAACGCAAAAACCTGCTGCGCGCAGTTTACGACCTGTTGCGCAACATTCTCACCGGAAATTTTTATATACAAACAGCCCAACGCCGCCCTTGTCCAGCGTACGCACCTGTCCCAACATGCAAAACTGCCTGTCCGGATTGTACACACGCACCAGTACGCCTGGCATCTCTGGCAGGCTGTCCACCTGACGCGGGAATACGACCGCTCCGCGCGCCGCGCGGTCGGCCCCTTCGGCGGTTAAATGCACAGCTGGATAGTTCATAAACAAGCTGTCAGCCGGCCGCAAAAGGGCAGCCACCCGCTCTTGGACTGCGGCGTCTTCTACCGCATCAAAATCCACGGTTTGCTCCAATGTATATGCACCCGCGCGCGTGCGGGTCAAACTGTGCATGGCCGCGAGCGTGCCGAGCGACTCGCCCACATCGTGGATCAATGTGCGCACATAGACACCCTTGCTCACAACCAGCCGTAAGCGCCCTTTTTGGGCAGCTTCGTCAAAGGAGAGCAGTTCAATTTGGTGCACAACAATGGGGCGCGGCGCACGCTCGACTTCTTTGCCTTTGCGCGCCAGCTCGTACAACTTTTTCCCGTCAATTTTAACCGCCGAATACATAGGTGGGATCTGTTCCTGGGGGCCCAAAAAGCCGGCCAGACACTGCCGCACAGCCTCTTCTCCGGTGCGCACATCCGAGGTACGCAACACAGTTCCGGTGGTATCTTGGGTGTCGGTGGCAATCCCCAGGGTAAAACCAGCAACGTATTCCTTGTCCTGGGCAGCGGCGAAATCGGCGGCTTTGGTCGCACCGCCGACAAACACTGGCAACACCCCTGTTGCCAGCGGGTCAAGCGTGCCGCCGTGGCCAATGCGGCGGGTCTTTAAGATGCCCCGCAGCTTGGCAACCACGTCATGCGAGGTAAAGCCTTGGGGCTTATTCATCAGCAAAATTCCGTTTAGTTCGGTCATTTCTATTTCTATGTGCGGGCGCTGAACCCTCCATTGAAACCGGCCTGCGCCGCCCTTTCCTCATTTTAACTGGCTTCCATACCGCTTTTGCGGTAAACCGACTCGGCGGCCTCCAGTAGCCGCGCACGCGCCTGCTGCAAGCTCACACCCGCCGGGAATGATGCCCCGCCCGCGCGCAAATGGCCGCCGCCGCCACACTTACGGCAGATGACCGATGCATCCACCTCTTTGGTTGTGCGCACGGACGCCTTGACCGAGCCATCCTTGTTCTCGGTCAAGGTAATCCCCACCTGCACGCCCTCGATCTGACGGGTTAGCGAGGCGATCGAGTCCAGGTCATCCATATCCGCACCTGTGCGGTCGATGTCTGCGCGGCGCAGGGTAGCCAACGCAATCTTGCGGTCGTGCACAAACTCCATGGTATCAAAGATAATACGCTCCATTTCAAACCGTGGCCAGCTCTTCACCTCAAACAGCGCGCGATTGATCTCACCGCCATCCACGCCCGCCTCCAGACAGGCTGCTGCAACGCGCAAGGTATGCGGCACAGTGTTAGAAAATTTGAAGCAGCCCGTGTCGGTAGAAACCGCGACATAGATGCACCGCGCAATATCCGCAGTAAGCTGCACCCCCATCGCCATGAGCACATCATAGACGATTTCCCCGCAGCCACCCGCTGTGGGCCGGATCAGGTTGGACGCACCAAACCCCGGATTGGAGCGATGATGATCGATCACAAGGTCGATTTGCTCTGCCCACGCCTCAGCGTTGCCGGTCAGCATATTGGTATCAGCCACATCCACGGTCACCAGCATGTTGGCTTGAAAGCCCGCAGGCGGGTAACAGGGAACAATCAAGCCAGCATACCGTTTGGTGATTTCAGGATTTTGCAAAACATAGGCGTTCTTCCCCAGCTGCTGTAAGCCGCGGCACAGCGCACCCGCGCAGCCAGATGTATCGCCATCCGGCCGCCGGTGGGACAAAATCAGAATATCGTCCGCTTTTTTCAGCAATGCAGCCGCTTCGGCCACGGTCACATTCATTGCACATCCTCCTCACTGCCCATTTTCCCTTCGCGTTCCAACGTATGCAGCATTTCGGAGATGTGCGCGCCATAGGTGATCGAAGCGTCCAAATGGAAGACAAGTTCGGGCGCATAGCGCAGCTGCACCTTATGTCCCACCTCGCGCCGCAGCCATCCGGCTGCTGATCGCAAGCCCTTCATCACTTCTTTTGCCTGCTCCTGTGAGCCCAGGACCGAAATATATACCTTTGCGTACCGCAGATCGTTCGTCACTTCGCAGTGGGTGACCGAAACCAAGCCATTTTGCACGCGCGGGTCTTTGACCGCGCGCAGCGCCTCGGCCAAGGCGCGCATCACCTCCTCGGAAATGCGGCTGATTCGATTGGATGCCATAAAATTCAATCCTCCCTTTCGAAGGCGTAAAACAGGACGGGCGACAGGCCCGCCCTGCAAATGGTTTTGGGGCCTTCAAAATACGCCTTAGCGGCAAATGTGGAAGCGCGCAACTTGGGTTATATCGGTCAGCGCGGAATCTCTTCCATCACAAAGGCCTCGAACACGTCGCCTTCCTTGATATCGTTAAAGTTTTCAAAGCCGCAGCCGCATTCATAGCCGGCCGCCACTTCCTTTACATCGTCCTTAAAGCGCTTCAGCGAAGCCAGCACACCCTCATGGATAACAATACCATCCCGCACAATGCGTACCTGCGCATGGCGTTGGATCTTGCCATCCTGCACATAGCAGCCCGCGATTGTACCCACGCCGGATACCCGGAAGGTGGTACGCACCTCGGCATGGCCGAGCACTGCCTCACGGAACTTGGGTGCGAGCATGCCCTTCATGGCCTGCTCCATCTCCTCGATGCAGTCGTAGATGACCCGGTACATGCGCATATCCACGCCCTGTTGCTGGGCAGAATCGGCAGCTGCGCGGTCAGGGCGGACATTAAAGCCCACAATAATCGCGCCCGATGCCGACGCCAGCATGACATCGGATTCGTTGATTGCACCCACCGCGCCATGGATCACTTTGACGCGGACCTCATCATTGGACAGCTTTTCCAAGCTGGCGCGAATGGCCTCGACCGAACCCATCACGTCGGCCTTAACGATGATGTTCAGTTCCTTCATCTCGCCTTCCTGGATGGACTGGAACAAATTATCCAGTGTAACCTTATGGAAAGCCTTGTTGCGCTCTTCTTTTTCTTTCTCCTTGCGCTGTTCAACCAGCTGGCGCGCCATCTTTTCATCGTCTACCGCGTAGAAAATATCGCCTGCGCCCGGCACCTCGTCCAAGCCAATGATTTCAACCGGCACCGATGGGCCAGCCGATTTGATCTTGCGTCCATCATCGTCGGTCATTGCGCGCACGCGGCCCACTGCAGTACCCGCAATAATGCTGTCGCCTGCGTGCAAGGTACCGTTTTGCACCAACACAGTCGCAACCGGGCCGCGGCCCTTGTCCAGCTTGGCTTCGATGACTGTGCCCTTGGCTTGGCGGTTGGGGTTTGCCCGCAGATCAGCGACCTCAGCGGTCAGCAGCACCATTTCGAGCAGGTTTTCAATCCCTTGGCCGAACTTGGCCGAAATGTTGCAGACAATGGTATCGCCGCCCCATTCCTCGGGAACCAGGCCATACTCGGTCAGCTGCTGCAAAATGCGCTCAGGGTTGGCGCCGTCTTTGTCGATCTTATTGACCGCTACAATGATCGGCACATTGGCGGCCTTGGCGTGGTTGATCGCCTCGACCGTCTGGGGCATGATGCCATCATCGGCCGCTACAACCAAAATAGCGATGTCGGTAACCTGTGCACCGCGGGCACGCATGGAGGTAAAGGCCGCATGGCCCGGCGTATCCAGGAAGGTAATCGGTCTGCCGTCTACTTTGACGCGGTAAGCGCCGATATGCTGGGTAATGCCGCCGGCCTCGCCCTCGGTGACCTTGGTCTTACGGATGGCATCGAGCAAGCTGGTCTTACCATGGTCAACGTGGCCCATGACCACAACAACCGGATCGCGGGGCTGCAAGTCCTCAGCTTTATCCTCGGACTCGTCAAAGAGCTTTTCTTCGATGGTCACATGGACCTCATGCTCGACCTTAGCGCCCATCTCTTCAGCGACAATGGCCGCGGTATCAAAGTCAATGGTCTGTGAAATCGACGCCATGACGCCCAGCTTCATCAGCTCCTTGATGACATCAGCTGCTGTGCGCTTCATACGCTGGGCGAACTCACCAACATTGATCTCATCCGGGATGGAAACTTTCAGCTGGGTCTTTTTGGCCATCTGTTGCTGGCGTTGCAGCCGCTTCATCTTTTCCTGTTCCTCTTGGCGGCGCTTGGAGCCATATTGCTGGCGCGCACGCTGGTCGGACTTTTTGGTCAGCTTTTGCTTTTTCTGTCCGCTCGACTGCATCCGCTCGGCCTTTTCGGACACAAGCGAATCGATGCGCTCGTCATACTTATCCAGATTGACATCACCGGAACCGCGGGTGTCAATGCGGTGCACCTGCTTGACACGGGACGCGCGCGGTGCATCCTGCTTTTTGTCGCCGCCCTCGCTTTTGGCCGCTTCTTTATCCGGCTCATGTTCCTTCTTTTCCTTGCCCGCAGGCGCTTCCTTCTGCTGGGCCCCAAGCGCCTGCTCCAGGTCGTCCACCTGATGATTCTGCGTCAGGTATTCAAAAATGATGCTCAGCTCATGATCGTCCAAAACTTGCATATGGTTTTTGGGCGTTTTTGCGTACTTGGTCAGAATATCGGTGATCTCCTTCGTAGATTTTCCAAAATCCTTCGCCACTTCATGGACTCTATACTTATTTTCAATCGCCATGGGCGCTCACCTCCTGTAAATTGTTTGCGCAGCAGGCGCCAAAGCGCCTCTGCACATCTGGGGAAAGCGGGCTGTTACTTCTTCTTTTTCCCCTTACGGCCATCGATGCGCGCTTTTTTCTGCGCCACGCGTGCAGCAGCCGTCTGATTTTGCGCCCCGGTGTCCCGGAGCTTTTGTGCCATCGCATTTGCCAGCCCCATGTCGCACACTGCACATACCGCGCAGCCGCTTAGGCCGATTGCATGGCCCAAGGTCTCCCGTCCACAATCCAAGGAAAATACCGGCACACGCGCGTCATGCCGCATGACCTTGCGGCGGGTGGCCTCCCCCACATCATCCGCTAGGAAGATCGCGCGGCATTTACCCGCTGCAACCATTTCACGCACCGCATCTTCCCCACAGGCCAGTTTACCTGCCCGCCGGGCCAATCCCAAAAGCCCGAGCGCCGGATTAGTCTCCATTCGTCTGTTCCTCCATGCGCTGTTCCAGCGCATCATAGACCGCATCCGGCACGCTGACCGAAAAGGCACGCTCAATGGCACGGGACTTGCGGGCCTTTTTCAGACATTCGGGATTGGGACAAAGATAGGCGCCGCGGCCGGGTGCTTTGCCTTTGAAATCCAGCGTAATTTCACCTTCCGGCGAGCGCACCACGCGGATCAGCTCCCGCTTGGGGAACATGGTGCGACAGCCCAGGCATTGCCGCATGGGGATTTTTCGTTTTTGCATGGTTTCCCCCTCTTCCTCAGCTTAAGCGTCTACCGGTTGATCCTGTGTCTGCGGGCCTTCGGCCACTTCCCCGGCCTGTGACCCATCCAGCAGTTCGGGTTCTTCGTCCGCTTCCAGCGCTTCTGCGTTTTGCTGTGCTTCCGGCATCTCATCGGTTTCCAAGGCTTCTACATCGCCATCATCCAGCGTTTCGGGTTCTTCCAACTCCTCAGGTTCTTCCGGCGCCTGCGAAGCCGGGGCAATGTCGATCTTGCAGCCGGTGAGTTTGGCGGCCAAACGCGCGTTTTGTCCTTCCTTGCCGATGGCAAGAGACAGCTGATCGTCCGGCACAATCACCCGACATGCCTTACCATCCCCTTGGATAATCGCCCGGATGACATCCGCCGGTGCGAGCGCTGCGGAGACAAACTTGGCGGTATCCTCCGACCATTTGATGATATCGATCTTTTCACCGCCCAACTCATCGACTACATTGCCTACACGCGCGCCGCGCGTACCCACGCACGCACCAATCGGATCGACGTTTTCATCCTGCGACCAGACGGCGATTTTGGTACGGCTGCCTGCCTCGCGGGCAATGGATTTAATCTCCACTATACCGTCGTGGATTTCTGGCACCTCCAGCTCAAACAGACGCTTGACCAGCCCTGGATGGGTCCGTGAAATCATAATCTGCGGGCCGCGCGTACCACGCCGCACCTCGATGACATAGACTTTGACGCGCTCGCCCTCGCGGAGGGTCTCGCCGCGCACCTGCTCGCTGGTGGTGAGCACAGCCTCGGTTTTTTCCCCTTGGGAGATCATCTCCAAGATTACGTTCCCTGTACGCGGGTCGATCCGGTTGACGGTCGCGTTCAAAATTTCGTGCTCCTTGGACTCGAATTCCGAGTAAACCATACCGTGTTCGGCCTCCCGGATGCCCTGGATGATGACCTGCTTGGCCGACTGTGCGGCGATGCGGCCAAAGGACTTGGGCGGGATGTCAATGTCAATCACATCCCCTAGCATGGCGTTGGGTTTATATTCACGCGCCTCTTCCAAGCTGAGCTCTTCATAGGGCTCATAAACGTCATCGACCACAGTTTTGCGTACAAACAGGCGGATTTCCTTTTTGTCCCGGTCGGTTTCCACATAAACGTTGTCGGTCATACCGTCGTTCATCTTTTTATAAGCGGCGATCAACGCTTGCCCCACACGTTCCAGCATATAGTCTACCGAAATGCCCTTTTCCTTTTCCAGCTGCTCCAGCGCAGCAAAAAATTCTGCGTTCATCTTGTCACAATCACTCCTTTAAAACTCGATCGTCAGCCGGACAGCCGCAATGTCCTGCGGTTCATAAACCCTGCGTTGCCCGTCTATCTCTATGGTCACATAGCCGTCTTCGTAGGCGGTGAGCACGCCCTGCACGGTTTTTGCGCCATCGATTGGCTTATAAAACTTGACCTCGACCGTAGAGCCCAAGAACTTTTCAAAGTGGGCCGGTTTTTTGAGCCGACGCTCCAGCCCGGCCGAAGAAACGCACAGGGTATAAGGCGGCATGGAAGAAAACTCCCGGGCATCCAGCAAGGGGTCCAGCGCCCGCGAAACCGTTTCGCAGTGGTCGATATTGACGCCCTCATCCCGGTCAATGGTGACAATCAGCATATACTGGCCGCCTTCTTTTTCAAACTCCACATCCCAAAGCTGTACACCGGCCTGCGCACAGATCGGCTCAGCCAGTGCTGAGACCCGTTTGACAATTTCTTTTGCCTGCATCATTTCCTCCTCTACGCCGCCGGCCGGGAGCGCGCCCGCATCCGGTCAATAAGAAAGAGTGGGTTGCCCCACTCTTGAATGTACCATACTTACATACCATAGTATAGCACGCAACATGCCGGATTGCAAGAAAAACGCTGATATTTTTCCAATTTCGCCTGCTTTGTATGCGCATTTGGGGCTGCGGTGCGGGCTGTTTGGCGGATTTCACAAATTTTGACCGTATTTTCTTCATTTCCTGTTCGATTGCCGGAAAAATTTTTTTGCAAAACCGCGCAAAAAGAGGTACAGTAATAATATCTCTGCGGTGTGTCCTGCACCGCCAGATTCAAAATTTTTGACCCGGAGTTTTCTCGTATGAAGCATCATCCTTTGCCCTCATCTGTCCATGCCCGGCGGCAGCTGTTGGCCCTACGGGCTGGGCTGCTGTTTTTTGCCGCTTGGTTTGTATTGGACCGGTTTTTCACCGAATATCCTGCGATCACCGTCCTGCTCGCCGCCAGCTTTGGCGTCGCCGGGGCGATGGCCCGCCCGCTCGCCGGCGCGGCCGCCGTCTGGACGCCGCGCGTGGTCTGGGCGCTGGGCGCCCCCTGCGCGCTGCTGGTGGTCGAGCTGCTCAACAACACCAACCCCTTTGAAGCGCTCTCGGTCACCCAATGTACGCTCAACCTCGTCTGGTACTACCTGTTTTTCGGTTTGACCGCCCTGCTGTTCGGCCGCATCCGGCGATCGGCTGCACTGTCCATGGCGCTTTGCTTTGCCATCGGATTGGTCAACCACTATGTGCTCACCTTCCGCGGGCGGGTTATCTTCCCCTGCGACGTGTTCTCATTGGGGACCGCCCTCAATGTCGCGGGCCGGTTTGATTACGCCCCGGATGAAACCATCGTGCGCGCCGCACTGTTTGCGCTGGCCTATCTGGTGCTGCTGTGGCGGCTGCCGCCCCAGGCCAAAGCCCGCCGTCCACGCCGGCGCATTGTCCTGCCTTTGTGCGCAGCTGCGGTTGTCTATTGCCTGGCCTTTTTCTGTACCCCGATGCTGACCTGGCTGGGCATTTACTCGCAGCAGTGGAAGACCCAGGCCAACGGGTTTGTGCTCAATTTCACCGCGTCCCTGCGGTACAGCATTGTCACCGAGCCGGATGGCTATTCGCTCGAGGCCGTGCAGGCCATCATCGACGCAGTCCCAGCCAGTCAGGAACAAACCGCCCAGACCCAGCCGGTCCACATCATCGCCATCATGAACGAGTCATTCGCCGACCTGGACGCCTACGACATCCCGCTCTCGTCCGACCCCACCCCCTTCCTGCACAGCCTGACCGAAAACACCATCCAAGGCACCCTGTATTCGCCGGTCACCGGCGGCGGCACTGCCAATGTGGAGTACGAATTTTTGACCGGCAACCCCTTGGCCTTTTTGCCCTCGTCCACGGTGGCCTATCAGCTCTACCTGCAGGACGGCGCGCCGTCGCTGGTGTCCCAGCTCCAAGCGCGCGGGTTTTCCTCGGCCGCCTTCCACCCCTATGATTCCTCGGGCTGGAACCGCACCTCGGTCTATGACTGGCTGGGGTTTGACGAGCAGCTGTACGAGGAGGACGTCGTTTCCCCTGAATACATGCGCGGATTTGTGTCCGATTCGAGCGATTACGAGCAACTCTACCGCTTGACCGACGCCGCAGACGGCGAGCCCTTTTTCCTTTTCAACGTGACCATCCAGAACCACAGCGGCTACCGCCTGCCCTGGACCAATCTGGAACGCACCGTCGAGCTGACCGGCGCGCTGGCGGGACGGTATCCGGCTGCCGACCAATTCTTTTCGCTCATGCGCGCTTCGGACGACGCACTGCGCGAGCTCATCAGTCATTATGCGCAGGTGGACGAGCCCACCTTGATCGTCTTTTTCGGCGACCACCAGCCGCCGCTCGGCAACGACTTTTACCAGGCCGTCACCGGCAAGCCGCTCGACGACCGCACCACCGAGGAAGTATTCGACCAATACGGCGTGCCCTTCTTCATCTGGGCCAATTACGACATCGAAGAAGCCCAAGATGTCGTGCTGTCCCCGTGGGGGCTGGGCGTGCTGACCGCGCAGACCGCCGGCCTGCCCCTGACCGGCTACCAGCAGTTCCTGTCCGGCCTGATGGAGCGCATCCCGGTCATCACGCCGGTGGGCTATATCACCGCTGACGGCCGCTATTCCTCGCCCGCCGAGGAGAACCTCACCGGCGAGGAACAGGCGCTGGTGCAGCAATACCGCCTGCTCGCCTACAACAACCTATTCGGGGATGACGAGCGGGTGGACAGCTTCTTCTTCCCCGCCGAAACAGAAAAAAACGGGACCTAAACGGTCTCGTTTTTTTGTTTTCCTTGTCGCTTAGCGATCAGATCCAATACCCTGCTGAGAAGTATCCAGGCCAACAACAAAAGCAGCAGCCGTGGCATTAGGAACGCCCAATGCATCTTAGGGTCGTGGATGGTGATGCTGCCGTTTTCAATGCTGTAACTGTAACAGACCAGCGCCGTGTTGCACTCGGACACAAAGTCCGGCGTATCCAGCTCTTGCTCGGCAAGGATGCGAAAGCGGTCAAACAGCAGGCTCTTTTGAACCGTATAAGCCTTCCATTTTCCTGCATCCGGTTGGGTCAGTACGACCCAAGTGTTCTTCTCCTGACAGGTGGACACGACAGTTTCCGATCTGCCCTCGGCCTGGTTCTGCGCAATCGGAAACGCCAGATATTCATAAATCAGCAGCCCGACCGCTACCAACAGCAACGAAAGCAGCTTGGTGTGTTTCATCGTTTATTTCCATGCATCGCCCAGTTTGAAGATACGCAGCGACAGCGCAATCGCTTGTTCGCGGGTCGCGGTCGCATAGCCTTGCGCTTCTTGCGCGGGCGTGATATTCTGCGGGGCAAAGTGGGTGCTGTCCACACCGGCGATGATGTTCATCTTGGTCATGTAATAGACCGACGGCTTGGCAAAGTCGGAGATATACGCATCATCCGCAAACTTAGGTACACCGCTCGTGTCCAGATAATACTCATCATCGTTTTCGATCGTCCAGCCGTCAAAGCTGTATTTTTTGACCGCGCGCGTGAGCATGGTCACCAGCTGCTCGCGGTTGATGCTGGTATCCGGGTCAAAGCGGGTGTCCGACACGCCCACCGCAATGCCCAATTTGTAGGCCTTGGCGATCTCCTCCCGGTTGGGGTCAGATGCGATGTCGGTAAACGGCGTGCTGCCCGGGGTGGTGGAAGTGCCAGTCAGCGATTCGTACAGCTTGACCGAAACTGCGGCAAACTCGGCGCGCGAGATGCGCTTGGACAGGTCGGTGTCCTTGAGGGTGTCCGGGATCAGGCCGATGATGTTGGCCTCGGTGATCTCATCGCGCACCCAGCCCGAAATGCGGTTGATGGAAAACAGCCGGCTGGTGTCATTTTCCACATAGCCGCTGATGCCAATGTCCCCCTGGCTGTTGGTGCGCAGATTGCCATCAAAGGGAATCATGCTCCAATTGGTGCCGCTGCTGCCCGAGGTAATGCGCGTACCCTTCATGTAAAATTCCCCGGTGTCCAGGTCTACGCGGCCGGTGAAATCGTAGTTGAACCACTGGCTGTCATATCCCTGCCCCTCGACCGTGGTGATTTTGGCGTCACCGCTGAAGTTGCCCGCCTCGTCGCAGGTGTCGATGGTCAGGTCAATGTAGCGCTCAACCATCACGCGCTCTCCGCCTGCCGGCTCATGGTAGCCGGTGTACTGTCCATACCAGGAGCCCCCAATGTCATCTGCGCTGTATGCGCTCGCTGAAATGCAGCCAAAGATTGCGGCCATCACCGCCAGCAGCAGCATGCGCAGCGAACGCTTCCTGCAAAATATTTTCATACAATCCTCTCCTTCTGCAAATTTGGTTTACCGAATATGGTTATAGTATACACCAGTTATCTATTATCTTCAAGATATTTTGTGAACTTTGTTCAACCTATCATTTATAAGTTCCATATAAAAAGAGCTCACCCGGAGAAGCACTCCTCCGGATGAGCTCTTTGAAAGCAATTCGGGCCGTTACTTAAACAAGCTCGATGACGGCCATCTCCGCAGCGTCGCCGCGGCGCGGGCCGGTTTTGATGATGCGGGTATATCCGCCATTGCGCTCTGCATACTTGGGCGCGATTTCGGAAAACAGCTTAGCAACCACCGCTTCCTTGGTGATGTAACCCATCGCCTGGCGGTGGGTTGCCAGGGTGTTCTTCTTGCCCAGGGTGATCATCTTTTCACACATGGGGCCGACTTCCTTGGCGCGGGCCAGGGTGGTTTCGATGCGGCCGTTTTCCAGCAAGTAGGTCACCATCGCGCGGAGCATTGCGCGGCGATGGTCGCTCGGTCTGCCGAGCTTACGGTTCTTTGCCATGACAGTGTACCTCCTACATAAGGTCAAATATCCGATCGGCGGCAGCGCGGCAAAACGCCGCCGCGATAGTGCTTCATCAAAGCAGGCATGCCCCCCAATTTGGCAGGACAGCCCGGCTGAAGAATGGATTATTCCTCAGACTTTGCAAGGCTCAGGCCCATGGCCTCGAGCTTGCCAATTACCTCTTCCAGGGACTTGCGGCCCAGATTGCGGACCTTCATCATATCCTCCTCCGAGGTGTTGATAAGGTCTTCTACGGTGTTGATGCCTGCGCGCTTGAGGCAGTTGAAGGAGCGGACCGAGAAGTCCAGCTCCTCAATGGTCATCTCCAGCACCTTATCATGCTGCGCTTCGGCCTTTTCTACCACCGTAGACCTCGAGCCGATCTCCTCGGAAAGGTCAACGAACAGATCAAGATGGTCGCGCAATACCTTGGCGCCCAGCGAAACCGCGTCCTTAGCTGCGATCGTGCGGTCGGTCCAAACCTCGAGCGTGAGCTTGTCATAGTCGGTCATATTGCCGACACGGGTGTTTTCCACCGTATAGTTCACCTTAAATACGGGTGTATAGATGGAATCCACCGGAATCACGCCAATTGAGGTCTGATACTGCTTGTTGCGCTCCGCCGGGACATAGCCGCGCCCGGAGGAAAGGGTGATCTCCATAGACAAACGCGCATCGCTCATCAGTGTCGCAATATGCTGGTCGGGGTTGAGGATTTCCACCTCACCGTCCGAATGGATGTCGCCTGCCTTGACTTCCCCTTCGCCGGCAGCCTCAATGTAGACGGTTTTGGGGCCGTCGCAGTGCAGCTTGGCCACAATCTCCTTGACGTTCAGGACGATTTCCGTGACATCTTCTTTCACGCCCGGGATCGTGGAAAACTCATGCTGCACGCCCGCAATTTTAATCGAGCTTGCGGCCGTGCCTGGCAGGGAGGACAGCAGGATGCGGCGCAGGGAGTTGCCTAGGGTCGTGCCGTATCCTCTTTCGAGGGGCTCGACGACAAACTTACCGTAGGAACCGTCCTCAGCGAGTTCCTCACAGTCGATACGCGGCTTTTCGATTTCGATCATATAGGGTACCCTCCTTTACGTTCGGCCAATAAACTTGAAGAAATGGATGGAAACACGCGGAGCAACCGCATAGGTGGACAAAAAGCCAGTCCGTCGCCCTGCGGTATCCTTGGGTTCGCCCAAAAATCCATAAACGAGGGTGTGGCTTATTTGGAGTACAACTCGACGATCAGGTGCTCAGATACCTCGTAGTCGATGTCGTCGCGCGCCGGCATAGCAACGATCTTGCCCTCGAAGGACTCGGAAGCCTTGTCAATCCACTTGGGCATCGGCTTCTTGCCCTGCTCCTCAAGGAGGGCCTTGAACTTTGCGGAAGTGCGGGACTTTTCACGCACCGCGATGACGTCACCCGGCTTTACCTGGAAGGACGGGATGTTCATGCGCTGGCCGTTTACAGTAAAGTGGCCATGGTTTACCAACTGCCGCGCCTCACGACGGGTGTTGGCAAAGCCCATGCGATATACAACATTGTCCATACGGCGCTCGAGCTCCTGCAACAGGATTTCGCCGGTTACGCCCTGCTTACGCTCAGCCTTCTCGTAGTAAGCATGGAACTGCTTTTCGAGAACGCCGTAAATAAACTTGACCTTTTGCTTCTCATTGAGCTGGGTCGCATACTCAGACTGCTTGCGGCGGGACTGCTTGGGGTTGCGCTTGGTCTCCTTGGAGTAACCAAGGACGGCCGGGGAAAGGCCCAGCGTCTTGCAACGCTTGAGAATGGGCTGCATATTCTTTGCCATAGTTTTGGTTCCTCCTTTTAATTATACGCGTCTTCTCTTGGGCGGGCGGCAGCCGTTGTGCGGGATCGGGGTAACGTCCTTGATCATGGTTACCTCGAGGCCGGTGGCCTGCAGTGCGCGGATCGCAGCTTCACGGCCGGAACCCGGGCCCTTGACATAGACCTCAACCGTCTTCAGGCCATGCTCCATTGCAGCCTTTGCAGCGGTTTCAGCAGCGGTCTGCGCTGCGAACGGGGTGGACTTACGGGAACCGCGGAAGCCCATCTCGCCAGCCGAAGCCCACGAGATTGCGTTGCCGTGCAGATCGGTGATGGTGACGATGGTGTTGTTAAAGGAAGAGCGGATATGCGCCGCGCCCTTTTCAATATTCTTACGCTCACGGCGCTTGGTGCGGACCTGTGCGCCCTTTTTCTGTACCTTAGCCATTTATCTCGCTCCCTCCTTACTTCTTCTTGTTGGCAATGGTCTTCTTGGGACCCTTGCGGGTGCGCGCGTTGGTCTTGGTGCGCTGACCGCGTACCGGCAGGCCACGGCGATGGCGCAGGCCGCGATAGCAGCCGATTTCGACCAGGCGCTTAATGTTCAGACCTACTTCACGGCGCAGGTCGCCCTCTACGGTGTAGTCACGCTCGATGACTTCGCGCAGCTTGGCAGCCTCATCCTCGGTCAGGTCCTTTACGCGGGTATCGGGGTTGATACCCGTCTTTGCAAGAATGTCATTGGACAGCTTCCGGCCGATGCCGTAGATGTAGGTCAAGCCAATCTCTACGCGCTTTTCACGGGGAAGGTCAACACCGGCAATACGTGCCATAGTTAATATATACCTCCAAAGTTTATCACTGAGGCGTGTTGAGAAAACCAGTATAGGGGCCGCCTCCGCCCCTGCAGCGCCGCGGGGGACGGCCCCGCGTGCTTGTCGGTTTCCGTAGAACTACAAATTTTCCTGGATGGCCTCGTGCCATCCTCCCACGGCTTTGCCGCAGGCATTTTAGCCCTGCTTCTGCTTGTGCTTGGGGTTCTGGCAGATGACCATTACGCGGCCCTTGCGGCGAATGATCTTGCACTTTTCGCAGATCGGCTTTACAGACGGTCTTACCTTCATTGCTTTTTACCTC
>CAJFUJ010000036.1 GCA_904420185.1 uncultured Butyricicoccus sp.
ACAAGTTTGAGGATCTCGACGAGGCCATGAAGATGGCGCAGAACAAGGAAGTTGCCCGCAAGGTTATGCTCACCTTTGACGACTAAGACGCCAATTTCATAAAACAACATGCAAGGAGGGGGAGCGGTCTGCTTCCCCTCTCTTTCCAATGGTAAACAGGAGGTTTTGAACCATGAAACAGTGGAAGATTGCGGTTTCTTCGGCCGATACAGCGCCCCTGACTGCGCCCATCCTCATGCTCGGCGATGTGGCGGGCAACCTGAGAAAAGCCGGCGCGCTGGGCTTTCAGGCGATTGAAGTGCATACGCGCGAGGATGCTGACTGGGATTACGACGCAATCGCGCAGGCTGCGGCAGAGAGCGGCTGCAAAGTCGCCATGATCATCACCGGGCGGCTGAATACCGAGGGGAAATGCGATCTGATGAGCGATATTCCTTACATCACCAAGGCCGCGATTGATGGGATGAAACAATACATCGACATGGCTGAAAAGGTCGGCGCAGAGGGCATTGTCGTCGGCTGGGTCAAAGGCAATGTGCCGTCTGGTGGAGACCGCGACAAATATATGAACCGCTTGGCGCGCAACCTGAAGGTTCTCAACGATTACGGCAAGGCCAAGAAGATCAAGCTGAATATTGAAGTGATCAACCGCTATGAGGTTAACGTATTCACCACAGCGGACGAAATGATGTGCTTCCTGGAGGCGCATCCGGAATTGGATAACTGCTATGCCCATCTGGATACCTTCCATATGAACATTGACGAATGCGACCCGGTACCGGCCATCCGCCGTTGTAAGGGCCGCTTAGGCTATTTCCATCTGGCGGATAATTCCCGCCGGTATCCGGGCAGCGGACAGCTGGATTTTAAGCGCATGTTCGAGACCCTGGAGGAAATCGGATATGACGGCTATCTCTCGATCGAGTGCTTACCGTTCCCAACCCATGAAGAGGCAGCCGCAAAGGGAATTGCCTATGTAAAGAGCATTTTAGAGGGATAATGACCGGTTTGATCGGACACCCTATCTAAAGAAATAACACCTGGCGATATTTTGGCCAGGTGTTATTTCTTTATGTTTTCTTTACGCCCGCTTGCGGAAGTTCATGAGCGTAAAGAGAATTAAAAGTGCGGCCGGGAGAAGCAGCACGCCCAGGCCAACGCGCATACCGAGCTGCCCAGCCACGGCGCCAATTACCGACGGCGCAATGACTGAGCCAATGCCGGTCAGGCTCACAAAAAAACCCATGGCAAGCGGATAGGCCTTGAATACGCCCGTGGCATTGGAAACCGTCGTGCCGTACATTCCCGCCATACACAGGCCCAAGCCGATGGTGCCGATGAGAAGCGGCACAAAGCCGGTGCCAGCGACAATGACCAACAAAAAGATCGCGATGCCGATGCTGGAAAAAATGAGGAAGGTGGGCGGCGCAACCTTACCGGCAATCAAAATGCAACTCGCACGGCCCAGCAGGATGACCACCCACAGCAAAGCGGTCAGCATTTGCGCCGAACTTTCGGTTGCCGCGCCGGAATCGATAAAATATGTAACGAGCCAGCCCATAATTGAGGCCTCAATGCTCAAATAACACAGCATAATTGCCGCAGTCAGCCAAAATTGGCGGTCGTGCCAAAAACCAAAGGGCTTTTCCGGCTGCAACGTCTCGCCACCTTCTGGGGAAACGCTGTCCATTTTCATGAGCGGGGAGGTAAGCATTGATACAATGCCCATACCTATTATAATATATACGGCTGTGCGCCAACCGCTATCCCCGCCATGCGTGCACAGCAGCACCATAAACGGAGATAGCAGCGCACCAATGGCAAAAAAACTGTGCAGCATATTGAGCGGCCCCGAAGAACCGTGTGAAAGATAATTGATAATTTGGTTATTATAATAGTTCACAGCCCCGCGGCCGATGCCGGTGAGCAAAATCGCGATAAATAGCAGAATCGGGTTGCCGGTGATGAGCGTAATGGCAAATCCGAGAAAGGGGAGCACATTAAAGTAAAGCAGCGTGCGCTTATAGCCCAGTAAGGCCGGAAGCATTCCGACAAACATCCCTGTGATAAGCGAACCAATATTGTGCGCAGAAATCAGCGCGCCGCTTACCGCATAGCTCAACCCGTATTCGTCCGTCATCATGGGCAAGATCGAGCCGATCCCAATGATAAAAATACCTTGGACAAAATACAGGAAAAATAGATTGCTGACCATAAACCGCTCGTTGGGGCGCAGGCTTCCCCAAAAAGAAGGGGAGGAAGGGTGCATAAAAATAAACCACCTTTCTAAAGATAAAACACATTAAAATGGATAATATAAATCGCAAGAATACAAAAAGAAGATGAATCTAAACAAATGACAATTTTCTATATCGATAAACGGATTTATTTTCCATTAAATTAATATTCTGAGCCATTATACATCTGGCTGTGCAAAAAGTAAATAGGATTCTTGCGATATTTCCGTAAGGTTTTGGGGCAAAAATGAAAAACTGAGGGAAACCTGTTGGTCGAGAAATGGAATAAAATAGATGATAAAAAATTGCGTTTACAAAATCGTAAAAAACAGCGGATAAAAAAGTTAGAAAATTGCGCAAAACGGGTAAAAATCACGGCTTATATGCTGAAATCTTGCAGTGCGCCAAAAATTCGATGCGAAAATTGTACAGTTTGCCAGTATCCAAGCCGAAGATTTCTTTGCATAATGAGATAGACGCAAGAAATAGCAATCGCGGTAGGACGGATGTTGCGTAGCTTGAGAGAGGCCTTTGCACATCCCTTCGAAAATGGCAGATATGTACATTTCTGAGGCCTGCACGATTGAGGAAACAGGAGAAGCCGGGAAATATGTTTGGCGACCGGCTAATCCGATCAATGATGATTTCTCTAGGGAGGAAAAGTTATGGAAAAGAAAGTGAAAATTGGCGTGCTGGGCGCTGGACGAATCGGTAAACTGCACATCATGAACCTGTGCCAGTCGGTGCCGGGGGCTGAAGTTGTCGCAGTTGCAGATCCCTTCCTCAACGACGAAACGGCTGAGTGGTGCAAGAGCCTGGGTGTTGCAGAGTGCTCCAAGGACCCGGAGATTGTTTTTAACAACAAGGACATCGACGCAGTATTCATTTGCTCCTCGACCAATACACACGCAGATTTTATCATCGAGGCTGCAAAGGCTGGCAAGCACATCTTCTGTGAAAAGCCCATCCACACCGACCTGGCCAAGATCCACGAGGCACTGGATGCGGTAGAAAAGGCTGGCGTAAAGCTGCAGATCGGTTTTGTCCGCCGCTTTGACCACAACCACAAGAAGGTGCATGATGTGGTTGCTTCTGGCCGTCTGGGTGCGCCGCACATCGTCAAGGTTTCTTCCCGCGACCCCGAAGGCCCCCCGATGAGCTACATCGAGGTTTCTGGCGGCATCTTCTTGGATATGACGATCCATGATTTCGATATGGTTCGCTATTTGTCCGGCTCCGAGGTCACTGAGGTTTGCGCATACGGCACAGTTAAGACCAATCCGGACTATGCCAAGTACGGCGACGTAGACACCGCCATTGTGATGCTGAAGTTTGAAAATGGTGCAATCGGCGTAATCGATAACAGCCGGCAGGCCAACTACGGCTATGACCAGCGCACCGAGGTGCACTGCGACAAGGGCTGCGTACAGGTCTCCAACGACCTGGATGACCAGGCTATGATCTCTACCCGTGAGGGCGTTGAGATCGCTAAGCCCACCTGGTTCTTCCTGGAGCGCTACAACAATGCGTTCATCACAGAAGAAAAGGATTTTGTGGACGCAATCCTCAACGATACCGATGTTCCGGTTACCGGCCACGACGGCCTGATGCCGGTTATCATCGCGATGGCTGCCGGTAAGAGCCTCAAGGAAGGCCGCCCGGTTAAGCTGTCTGAGATCGAGTAAGGTTTGTTTGCAGTTCGGGCACAACAAAAATCTGTGCCCGAACTCTTTCCCAAAACGCCGGTGTGAAGCTGGCAGCAGGTAAAAATAACCTGCATTCGGTATGTAACAGAAAGAGGCTTGCCTCGTTCTGCGGCGGCGCTCTCGGGCGCTTGCCGGATATAGAAAGCTTCATTTTAAGGAGGAGAAAAGATGAAGAAGAAGAGATTACTGGCCCTGTTGATGGCGGGCGCAATGGCAGTATCCATGACCGCGTGCAATAGCGGCGGCGACAGTGCTGCAAATGGCTCGGGCGCGGCTTCGGGCACAAGTGGCAACAATGGCGGCGACAAGACTTTTGCAATTGTTGTTAAGTCCCTGGCTGACCAATATTGGGTGCTGCTCAAGGCTGGTGCGGAAGCTAAGGCTGCAGAGCTGGGCGTCAATGTTGAGGTTATCGGACCGAACACCGAGTCTGATGTACAGATGCAGGCTGACATGATCCAAAACCAGATCGGCGCTGGCGTCGATGGTTTGGCTGTTGCACCGTCCAACCCGGATACCGTTATTCCGGTTCTGAGCCAGGCTGATTCGGCGGGCATCCCGGTTATCGCAGTTGATACCGACTTGCCGAACTACGAAAATAAGAAGTCCTTCATCGGTACCGGTAATGAAGCGGCTGGTGAACAGGGCGGCGCTTGGGCTGCTGAATATGTAGGCGAAGGCAAGAAGGCCATCGTTCTGCGCGGCCGTGAAGGTGACACCACCCATAACGATCGTGAAGCTGGTTTCGTAGCTGGCCTGGAAGCTGGCGGCGTTGAGGTTCTCGAGGTTCGTGCTTGTGACTCCGAGGCTGAAAAGGCAATGAACGCGGTTATGGATATGATGAACCGCTATGACCAGATCGATATCGTTTGCACCACTGCTGACCAGATGGCGCAGGGCGCACAGCGTGCGATTGAAAATGCAGGCGCAGATATCCCGGTTGTTGGCTTCGACGGCACCATCCCGGTTGCTGAGCTGATCGCAGAAGGCAGCGTTATCAAGGCAACCGTTGCGCAGAACCCGTACGCAATGGGCGAACTGTGCGTTGAAAACCTGCTGGCTCTGACCAACGGCGAGACCATCGAAGAGCGCATCGACTCCGGTACATCGATGGTAACCGAAGAGAACGCGGCTGAGTTCGCGGCTGACCTGCAGGCAAAGGTTGACGGCGCTGCATAAGGAAAAGGAACTCGACAGTTAGGAGCCCCCTGATTGTCCGGATGAAAACCGGGGGGAAAGCCCCCCCGGTTTTCTATACCCAAAAGAAAGGGAAAAAGAGAAATTTCACGTGTGCAAATGAAAGACGGTGATTCAGGAAATATGAATGAAGTAATCATGGAACTCAAGAATATCACCAAATATTTCCCCGGCGTTGTGGCGCTTGACAACATGTCATTTACCGTGCGCAAGGGTATGGTGCACGGGCTGATCGGCGAAAATGGCGCCGGCAAGTCCACATTGATCAAGGTATTTACCGGCGTTAACCAGCCGGATAAAGGCGAAATCCTCATTGATGGTAAGCAGGTCACCCTGGGTAACCCAATGGTCGCAAAAGCGGCCGGTATCGGTTGTGTATATCAGGAGCTGAACATTGTACAGGAACTGAACGTAACCGACAACCTGTTCATCAATTATTATAAGAAAAAGGGCATTCTGCTCGACTACAAGAGCATGCACGAAACCGCGGCAAAGATTATGGAAGAGCTGGGTCAGCCGGTTGATCCCCGCACCGAATGCTCCAAATTGGGCATCGGCGTGCAGCAGACCATTGAAATCGGCAAGTCGATCCTGTCAGACGCCCGTCTCATTATTATGGACGAGCCGACTTCCTCCCTGTCGGAATCCGAGGTCGCCCAGCTGTTTAAGACCATTGAAATGCTCAAGGCAAAGGGCATCTCGATTATCTTTGTATCGCATAAGCTGGAAGAAATTTTTGAGTGCTGCGACGATATTACCGTTATGCGTGACGGCCAGTGGATTTCTACAACGCCGGTCAAGGACATGACCAAGGACCTGCTGATTTCCCACATGGTTGGCCGCAGCCTGGACAACCTGTTCCCGAAGGAAGTTGCCGAAAAGGGCGGGGAGATGTTGCGTGTAGATCATCTCAACAGTGCAGGCGTATTGTATGACGTCAGCTTTAAGGCGTATGGCGGCCAAGTGCTGGGTTTCTCTGGCCTGGTTGGCGCCGGCCGCACCGAAACCATGCGCGCTATCTTTGGCGCTGATATCAAGGATTCGGGCGACATCTACATCCGCGGCGAAAAGGTGGATATCACCTGCCCCAAGGACGCGATTGAGCACAAGATTGCCTTCCTCACCGAGGACCGTAAAGGTGAAGGCCTGATCTTGGATTTCTCGGTGATGAACAACCTGCACCTTGCAACCATTGACCGCGACCGCAAGGGCTTGTTCTTGGATGAGAGCAAACACCGCAAAATCGCCGAAGAAAATGTCGCAACCTACCGCATTAAGACCCCGAGCCTGGATACCCCGGTCGGCACGCTGTCGGGCGGCAACCAGCAAAAGGTGGTCATCGGCAAGTGGGTTAATACCGACGCCGATATCTACATTTTTGACGAGCCGACGCGCGGCATCGACGTTGGCGCAAAGATCGAAGTTTACAATGTTATGAACAACCTGGTCAAGCAGGGCAAGTGCGTGATCATGGTGTCCTCGGAGCTGCCTGAGATCCTCGGTATGAGCGACCGCGTCATCGTTATGCGGCATGGCCACATCATGGCAGAGATCGACCGCGGTTCAGAGCACTTTAACCAGGAAGACATTATGAAGGCTGCATGGGGAGGTACACTGTAATGGATGCTACAAAAAAGAATACAAATGTGAAAGATATTATTGGTAAGTTAGGGCCGCTGCTTGCGCTGGTCATTCTGTGTATTGCGCTGGGCATTGCGACCGGAGGCACCTTCTTCTCGGCGGCGAACATCTCTAACCTGTTCCGTCAGGTGCCGATCGTTGCGTTGATGGCGGTTGGTATGTTGTGCGTCATCTTGCTCGGTGGTATCGACCTGTCGGCCGGTTCGCTGCTGGCCATCGGCTGTATGGCTTCTGGCGTTATGATGCAGAAGTTCTTCTCGGCAGATACCGTTGTCAACTCGATCATTCTGATTCTGGTTTGCTTGGTTGTTTCCACCCTGTGCGGCGTTATCAACGGCCTGCTGCTGACCAAGCTGCACCTGCCGCACCCCTTCATTGCAACCCTGGGTATGAAAAACATCTGCCGCGGCGTGGCGCTGCTGATCTCGGGCTCGGCTGCGATCGCTGGCTTCCCGTCCGCGATGTTGGTATTCGGTGCAAGCGACGTATTCTCGGTTCAGTTGGGTGCTTGGGGCAACTTCGCGCTGCCGGTATCCTTCCTGATCACCATCGTTGTGTTTGTGCTGATGCACATCTTCCTCAGCCGCACCGCGTTGGGCCGTAAGATCTACTCGTTCGGCGGTAACTCGGAAGCTGCCCGTCTGGCTGGTATCAATACGGACAATGTACAGATCTTCTGCTATGGTATGTCGGGCTTCATGTGTGGCCTGGCAGGCGTGATCTACATCGGCCGTCTGAACTCTGCGGTTCCGCTGGCATCGCAGGAAGGCGACTTGGACGCGATCGCTTCCTGTATCATCGGTGGCGCATCGTTCCTCGGTGGTAAGGGTAACGTTTGGGGCACCCTGATCGGTGCATTCATGATTCAGGTTATCCGTAACGGCTGTAACCTGCTGGGCGTTTCGTCCGACTTGCAGCAGATCGTTATCGGCGCGATCATCATTATCGCGGTATTCATCGACGTAGTTCGTACCGCTATGGAAGCCAAGGCAAAGCGTCTGGCTGTTGCCAAGGAAAACGGCTAATTCCAAAGTTTTTGCGAATAAAAGGCAGTCCAATTGTGGACTGCCTTTGTTCGCTTTGTTGGGAGGGATGCAATATGGCACGGTGGCCAAATGGCTGGGGAAAGAAAGCAGCAGGAATGCTGGCACTTTTGTGCGCAGCACTGTTGCTGTCTGGATTGTGGATGCTGCTCCGGCAGTGCAATACAATGGGCATTGTGTCCCAGACCGATGCATCCGATCAGATGCAGCAGGCCCGGCAATGGGAGCAGCAGGGAAAACCTTAGCAGCAGCGTTGCGCGAAAGGTGTGTGATTTTTAGATTACAAAAAAGAATACCATCCAATAATGACACACACTGCCGGCGAGCACAAACAGGTGAAACAGCTCGTGGAAACCAAAGCCAGGGCTGAGGTTGGGGCGTTTGACGATGTAGATGATCCCACCAATGGTATAGGATAGACCACCCGCAGCAAGAAGCACAATGGCGGCAGGCGGCATGGATAGGACAACCTGGAAGTCAAAGGCAATGGCCCAACCGAGCAACAGGTATAGGAGCGTACCAAGTAAGCGGGGCGCATCAATCCACAGCAGCTTGATCGCGATGCCGAGCACAGCGATGAGCCAGACACCAGCAGTAAAATAAGTGGCCTTGGGCTGCTCCATAAATTTGAGTAGGATAGGGGTGTAGCTTCCTGCAATGAGAACGTAAATCATACTGTGGTCGAGCTTTTTCAAAATACGTAGCATAGATTCCTTGCAGAGCGAAAAATGATAATAGCTGCTAGCTGCATACAGGGCAACTAGGGAGAGACAGAACAGTGAAACAGAAAGCAAGGTTTGCGCGCTTGCGCCGCGCAGCCAACCGTGCAGCAGCATGGCGGCCAAACCGACCCCCGCGAGGACGGCGCCAATGAAATGCGAGTAACTGGAAAATGGTTCGCGTGCGTTACGAAAAGTATGCAGCATAGAAAACACCTCTATATAGTTTTTAAAACTAGATTATATATATTATAACACTATATTTTATAATTGCAAGAACAACTTGAAAAAGAATTGAAGCTCTTATATAATAGAGATCAAAGAGTAAGCAAAAGAGGGAATGGCAATGCGCACATTGGATGAACTGATGCAAGAAGTGTTTTCCGACCGCGATTTGATGCCTGAGCAAGTGCCAGCGCTGGATTTGTACATGGATCAGGTGCTGACCCTATTGGAGGAAGGACTGGCGGATACCCGGCGGCATCCAGACGAAAAATTGATTACAAAAACCATGATTAACAACTATTCCAAAGAAAAATTACTCAGCGCACTAAAAGGGAAAAAGTACAGCCATCAGCATATTATGCAGATCCTATGCATATACCAGCTCAAGCAGATGCTGTCGTTGACAGACGTCAAACAACTGACTGGGCGGGACGACGTGGATTTTGAAGCCTGCTGGCGCAGCTATTTGGAGCAAAAACAACAGCTGCGCGTGGAGATCCCCGCAGATCTGGCCCGGATGCATCCGGATTTACAGGACCCTGCCGAACGGTTGGTATTTTGTTTAGCATTGTCCGCGGCTTCCAGTTATATGCGAAGGCTGTGCGAAAAGATTTTGGATGAAACAGCATCCCAACCACTATGAACACCGAGCAGATGGCATGATCCGAATTCGCTGGGCATCCGGACAGCAGGAGGACGAATGGTATAAAATTTTGATATTTTACACCGATTGAAATGAACCTTGACTTTTCAAAACAGCGTGCCTACAATAGAAATAAGAATCGGTTCCAAGGATTGAGGAATGAGGAGGGATTGCAGTATGAAAATTGTTGTCATTACCGGTAGCCCCCGTAAAAATGGGACATCCTTTTTGCTAACCCAGGAATTTATCGCCGGTGCACAGAGCAAAGGCCACGAAATTGTTCGTTTTGACGTAGGGCAGGGAGGCATTCATCCTTGCCAAGGCTGCGATCATTGCCGAACACATGATGGGCAATGTATTTTCCACGACGAGATGGATCAAATTGCTCCCGCAGTATGCAGCGCCGACTTGATCGTACTGGCAATGCCGCTTTACTATTACGGGATGCCGGCCCAAATCAAAGCAGTAATCGACCGCTTTTACGCAGTTAACAGCGCATTGATGGAAAAGCCGATGGGTGCAGTTTTACTAGCGACCTGCGGTGACAACGAGGATTGGACGCTGCAAGCATTGGTGCATCACTATGAAACAATCTGCCGCTATCTCCATTGGGAGAATATTGGTATGGTTTTGGCGCCCGGTGTGTATCAGCGCGCCGATCTAGAAGGCACAGAATATCCAATGCAAGCACATGCGCTTGGCGCGTCGCTGTAATAATTGGCTCCCAAGAAAATGATTCAGCCCCTGGTACTTTCGAGGTAAATGCCTTTGATTGATACCAGGGGCTTTTTATCAAGATAGATTCAAAATATGCAGGGCAGTAGGAGCCTAGCGAGACAAGTTATGGCCTCATGTGATTTTTAAAGGCCTCCTGGGGTGGAAGTTATAGCCTCCAACACAAGAGACCCTTTTGGGTTGAAGCGAGGAATGCAAAACAGAAAAATGGGAAATTTTACATCTCACTGTTTCGGAATCCGGCGGAAGGGCAGGCGATTTCCACCATAGCTTCGATCATGCGGTGCAAAAGCTGCGCCTGCTGGGTGTCGGAAGCTTTATAATAAACCTCTTTTCCGGCGCGGCGGCTGACGATGAGCCCACCCCCCTTAAGCTGACGCAGATGGTGGGAAACCGCTGGACTGCTCATGGAAACCATGGCAGCGATATTCGTGACGCATTCCTCACAGTGGCATAGTAGCCAGAAAATCCGAATCCGGCTGGCGTCGCCAAGTTGCTTGAAAATATCAGCTACAATTTGAAAATCATCCAGACTGGGCATTTGGGTCAATTCGTGTTCCATATGCTGCCCATGGTTGTGCGGGAGATTGGCGTTTGGCATAGGGCATCCTTCCTTTTGCGGTTAATCAGCCTACTGGCCGCTTATTCACATTATAGCATATAGAACAGCCTGGTTTAAAGGAAAAATCCAGGGATATCAGCAGACAGTTGCGCCGGGCAATGGATTGGCTTTACGCGAAGGAAAGCGAGAAATTTCCCTTGACAGGGCAATCAATTGGGGATATAATTAGATCAATAATTAAGCAATTATTTAATATAAAGGAGGCAGCTTGAATGAAAAAGACCTATAAGATTGAAGTGGATTGCGCAAACTGTGCTAATAAAATGGAAGAGGCAGCGCGGCAAACACAGGGCGTGAAAGCGGCGACAGTCAACTTTATGACGCTGAAGATGATTGTAGAATTTGAGGACGGCCAAGATCCCAAGCAGGTGATGCAGGCGGTCCGTGAAAACTGTAAGCGTGTGGAGGATGATTGCGAGATCTATCTGTAAACCGGCATATGAAAGAAAAGCACGCTTGCACAGATAACCGGGTGAGCGTGCTTTCTCCACGCAAATAAATAAAAAATTAAGCAATTGATAAATTATAGTGGTTAGACAGTTTTCTTTTCAAGATGGCCAAAATGCCACCGTTCGGGAGGGAAAGGGAGCGTTTATGATGAATAAAAAGCAAAAAATAATGCTATTGCGCATTCTTGTCGCGGTGGCTTGGATGATTGTCCTGCATTTCGTGCCGACGACCGGCCTGATGCGTTTTATTTTATATATGGTTCCATATGGGATCATCGGACATGACATCCTGCGCAAAGCACTCAAAGGCATCCGGAACCGGCAGATGTTTGACGAGAGCTTTTTGATGGCCGTGGCCACCATCGGTGCAATCGCATTGGCACTATATGCCCAAAGTGGAGAGTATACCGAAGCGATTGCAGTGATGCTGTTTTATCAGATCGGAGAATGGTTCCAAAGCTATGCGGTGGGAAAGAGTCGCCGGAATATCAGCGCGCTGATGGATATCCGGCCTGACTACGCCAATGTAGAGCGGGATGGTAAGCTGGAACGGGTCGATCCAGATGAAATCGAGGTAGGCAGCGTGATTGTCGTGCAGCCGGGCGAAAAAGTGCCGATTGATGGAATTGTCCTTTCAGGGGTGTCCTCGCTCAATACCAGCGCGCTCACCGGTGAGAGTCTGCCGCGGGATGTGCAGGCCGGGGACGAGATCATCAGCGGCTGTATCAATCTAAACGGCCTGCTGAAGATTCAGACCACAAAGGAGTTCGGTGAATCAACCGTGTCTAAAATTTTGGATTTGGTTGAGAATGCCAGCTCCCGCAAATCTAAATCCGAGGACTTCATCTCCAAATTTGCCCGTGTCTATACGCCGGCAGTCTGCTATGCTGCGCTGGCGCTCGCTATCCTTCCGCCGCTGGTGCGCATGATTGGTATGGATTTGCCTGCCGACTGGGGTTCCTGGATTTATCGCGCGTTGACCTTCCTGGTCATCTCCTGCCCTTGCGCGCTGGTCATCAGTATTCCGTTGAGCTTTTTCGCCGGGATTGGCGGAGCGAGTAAAGCAGGTGTATTGGTCAAAGGATCTAATTATTTGGAAACCCTATCCCAAACCAGGATCGTCGTTTTCGATAAAACCGGGACGCTGACCCAAGGTGTATTTGAGGTGGAAGGCATTCACCACAGCCAAATGGAGGACGAAAAACTGATGGAATATGCCGCGCTGGCCGAAAGCGCTTCCTCACACCCGATTAGCAAAAGTCTGCAACGGGCCTACGGAAAGGAACTTGACCGCTCGCGCGTAACAGATATCCAGGAACGCAGCGGAAACGGTGTGCTTGCAAAGGTGGACGGGATGAAGGTTGCGGTTGGAAACGACAAGCTTATGGAGCATTTGGGTATCGACTTTATTCCATGCCACAGCGTGGGTACGATTCTTCACATCGCGGTGGATGGGGAATATGCGGGACATATTGTCATCTCAGACGTGGTAAAGCCCCATGCAAAAGAGGCGATCCGCGCGCTAAAATCGGCCGGCATACAAAAAACTGTCATGTTGACCGGTGACCGGCATTCGGTTGCCGAGCAAGTGGCCCAGGACTTGGGACTGGATGCGGTATATAGTGAACTGCTTCCGGCCGATAAAGTGGACCAAGTGGAAAAGCTGCTGGATGCCAAGCCGGAAAAAGCCAAGCTGGCCTTTGTGGGAGATGGCATCAACGATGCGCCTGTGCTTAGTCGGGCGGATATTGGTATCGCAATGGGTGCAATGGGATCTGATGCCGCCATTGAGGCCGCGGATGTGGTGCTAATGGATGACAATCCTTTGCAGATTGCCAAAGCGATTAAAATTTCCCGCAAATGCCTGCGGATTGTCTATCAAAATATCATTTTTGCCATTGGAATCAAGCTAATATGCCTGGCGTTGGGCGCGTTGGGGATTGCAAATATGTGGCTAGCAATTTTCGCTGATGTTGGCGTGATGATTTTAGCGGTGCTCAACGCCATTCGAGCACTCTTTGTTAAAAAATTATAAAAATTGGGAATCAAGCCGGCGCATCATGGCCGAAGATAAGGCAACGCTCTTTGAAAAGATTTTTCTTTTGAAAGAGCGTTGATTTTTTGTTATATAGGGTCCTTTGCGATGGAGTTTTCTTTCAGGGATTGGCAGGCGCCGCAAGGAGGATTACCGCATAGAATGAATTGAATCTCGTATAGCAAAGGAGGCTGTTCTTTTGAATCGATTTCGACCAGATTGTTATTGTCCCTACCCGAATCCTTCGCAGGTACCAACTGGTCCGACCGGCCCGACCGGTCCGACTGGCCCACGCGGCCCGGTTGGGCGGCAAGGGCTGATGGGTGTACGCGGTATGCCAGGCCCAACAGGTCCAACCGGTGCGGCCGGCCTACCGGGTCCCACTGGACCGACAGGTCCGGTAGGCGCATCTGGACTTCCTGGTCCGACCGGTCCGGCAGGTGCGACCGGGCTTCCCGGTCCTACTGGCCCAACTGGACTCATGGGTGCAACGGGGCCGACCGGCCCAACTGGCCCTGCTGGTGGTGCAACCGGTCCGACGGGTCCGACCGGTCCTAAAGGTGCAACCGGCGCGACTGGCCCGACCGGAGCAACCGGAGCGACTGGCCCAACTGGCCCGACCGGGGCAACAGGTGCAACCGGCCCGACAGGCCCAACCGG
>CAJFUJ010000037.1 GCA_904420185.1 uncultured Butyricicoccus sp.
ATCCTCGGGTCTACTCTGTCCTCGTTGCCGCCAATCAGGCTTTCAAACTGGCTCATTTTCTTTGCCATTTCTCCGAAAATAAAACTCTCAAAGTCATGGGTTTTCAGCTTGCCGCAGCCTTCACAGCTTTAGACAGGGCCTGTCTGCTGGTATGCAAGTGATGAGCGACCTATTTGATGAGGGCGAGGCCTTTGTGCCCGAACTGCTGATGGCGTCTGAAGCGTTTGAAGCGGCTGTCAAAATCTTGACCGGCAACCTATCCGACGCAGAGCGCAACAGCGCAAAGGAAGGGATTGTTGTGATCCATACCGTACAGGGCGATATCCATGACATCGGGAAAAATATTGTAAAAACCATGTTCAACGCGAACAATTTTGAGGTGTACGACCTGGGCCGCGATGTACCGGTGGAGGACGTGATCAAGAAAGCCGAAGAAGTCCATGCAGACATCATCTGCGGCTCTGCGTTGATGACCACGACAATGCCCGCGCAGCGCGATGAAATCAACCTGCTCAACGAGGACGGCATCCGCGACAAGTACATCTGCATGTACGGCGGCGCGCCGGTTTCGGCCGAGTGGTGTGAAACCATTGGCGCAGACGCCTATACCGACACGGCGACAGAGGCGGTTGCAGTTGCCAAAAAGCTGATTGCTCAGAAAAGGGGGGCATAAACAGCTGGTTTGACCGCACGCGATGCCCACCCTGGATAGAAAGGAAGGACAAGCATGAATACCATCGGACGGAATATCACCGTATACGATGTATATGACCGCGCCAAGAGCGGCCCCAAGATGGAGGAAAAGGAATGGGACTTCAAGGTGATCCCCCAGACCGCCCGCGCGCTCAAAAAGAAGTACAACATCAAGATGGACAAATCGACCATCATCCCCGAAGATAAAGAACTGATCGACAACCTGTTCTACGCCGGCTTGGAGATGCTCGAAACCTGTGGCGTTTACTGCATCGACACCGGCCGTGTGATCAAGTACACGCGTGACGAGATCCTGCACGCCATCGAGTCGGCGCCCGACCACTTCACCTTCGGTGAAGGCGCTGAGGCCCATTTCGTCACCCCGCGCGCCTACAACGACAAAAAGGCGCCCATCATCCAAGGCGGCCCGACCGGCTCGCCCTGTTCGGAGGAGATGTTCCTGCCCATCCACCAGGCATATGCCCAGGAGCCGATTGTGGACACCATTGTTGACGGCGTGATGCAGACGGTTATGGGCCATGACCCGCAGCCGGGTACGCCGTGGGAGCTGATGGCGGTCCGCTCGGAGGCGCTCCAGGTCCGCGAAGCGATGATGCGTGCCGGCCGCACCGGCATGGGCTTATAGGGGAATGAAACGTCCTTAAGTGCAGCGGGCGTCATTGAAGCGGATTTTCCAGGCGGGATGCGCCCGGATGATTCCCATGAGGTTTCCCAGCTCAACGAACTCAAGATCGACGTCAGTGCCTTGTGTGTAGGTGCACACTATGCGCTGGCGGGCGTGAATGTCATGGTCGAGCAGATGCCGATCTATGGCGGTTACGCGGGCGGCCTTGAGGAAACAACCATCGTTGATGTTGCGACGACCCTCAACTCCTTTGTCATGATGCAAGGCACTTGGCATCTCGACGGCCCGGTCCATGTGCGTTGGGGCATTACAACTACAAGAGAGGCTCTTGCGGTTGCTGGCCACGCGTGCCGTGCCATTGAGGCGCATACCCACCTGATGCTTGGCAATCAGTATTATACGTTGGCAGGCCCGTGTACGGTGATGTGCCTACTGGAAACTGCGGCGCAGGCGATCACAGATACCTGTTCCGGGCGCGAGGTGCTATCCGGCGTTGCCTCCTGCAAGGGCGTCACCACCGACCTGTTTACCGCCATGGAGGCAAGGATGATGGGCGAGGCCGCCCATGCAGTTGCCGGCATGGACACCCATGAGGTCAATGTGCTGCTGGATAAACTGGTTGCAATCTATGAAAAGGAGTACAAAACCGCCCCAAAGGGAAAGAAATTCCAGGAATGCTATGATGTCAAGACCCTCACCCCGACCGAGGAGTATGGAACGGTCTATGACGAGGCGGTCAAGATTTTGACCGGCCTTGGTTTGACATACTGGAATCAATAAACCGAGCACAAAAGGACAGCACACAGGTCAGGGCGCCTGCGGCTGTCCTTTTTGATTGCGGAGAGGAGGATGACCGAGATGAAAACCGGTGAGATATTGGAAAAATGCCTGGGAGAAAGACCGGTTTCGCGGGAGGAAATCGTCTTTTTGTTGCGCAATCCGGTCGATCAGGAGCAGTTGTTTTCGGCAGCGCGTGTGATGCGCGAAAGGGTTTTTGGGGATCGGGTGTATCTCTATGGATTTGTGTATTTTTCGACCCATTGCCAAAACAACTGCGCCTTTTGCTATTACCGGGTTTCCAATGAAAAACCGCCGCGATACCGTAAAACAGAAACAGAAATCATAGAAACCGCCGCTGCGCTGGCCGGTTCAGGCGTGCATTTGATCGATCTGACCATGGGCGAGGACCGGTATTTTGATACCGAACGCTTGTGCCGTATCGTGCGCCGGGTCAAGCAGGAAACCGGGGCCGCGGTTATGGTGTCGCCGGGGGGGGGGGCTCGACCATCCAGCGATTCGGGCACTCCACGAGGCTGGCGCCGATTGGTATGCCTTGTACCAGGAGACCCACAACCGGGCACTGTTTGCGCGGATGCGGGTCGGGCAAAGTTACGATGCGCGCATGGCGGCCAAACGATATGCAAAAAGCTGCGGTCTGCTGATCGAGGAGGGATTGCTCTCCGGCATTGGGGAAACTCCGGAAGATATGGCGGATTCTTTCCGCGCCATGCGGGCGTTGGGTGCGGCACAGGTGCGCACGATGGCATTGGTGCCGCAGGCGGGCACACCGCTGTCCAACATTCGGATACAGGACAGCACGCAGGAGCTGAAAACCATTGCAGTGATGCGATTGCTGTTTCCGCGGGCGTTGATTCCAGCATCTCTGGATGTCGATGGCTTGCAAGGACTGGAAAGCCGGCTGAACGCAGGTGCAAATGTGATCACCTCCATAATTCCGCCGCATAGGGGGCTTGCAGGTGTAGCGCAGGCCGAGCAGGAGATCAGCGAGGAATGTGCAGGAAAAGTGGGCGTATCCGTATGCTTTCAAGGGTTTCTCCATTGCAGGGAATATTTCGCACAGGCCGCGGCTGCGGCCCAAATTGGTATGCAGTGTGCGGGGAATTTGTCTGTTTATCATTTTGCAGATTACCGTTTGCCCTACATCGTGAAGTATGGGGTCTGCTCCCTGCCGCTAGATACGCTGATCCCGGAAAGCCTGCGCAGGCTGCTGGAATATGACCGGGAAAACCATACCGACTATTGCCGTACACTGAAAATTTATTTTGCAAGCAATCAAAACATCACGGAAACGATGGGGCGGTTGTATCTACACCGCAGCACAGTAAAATACCGCCTGAAAAAAATTCAGGAAATCAGTGGGATAGATTATACCGACCAGGACCAACAGCTTTATCTGGAGATGCTGTTTTTTGAACTGGAGGAACAGATGCCCGGCGTAGGGCAACAGAACATGGCAAAACAGATCGTCTGAGACCAATCAAGGCAGGGGATTCTATGATTTACATTCGGAATACAGGTTCCCAACCACTTTATGAGCAGGTTTATGAGGGAATAAAAAAGGATATCATGGACGGCACCCTGAAAAAGGGCACGGCACTGATGCCAATTCGCAAAATAGCCGAGGAATTGCAGGTCAGCCGGAATACGGTCAGTCATGCGTATCAGCAACTGGTCAGCGAGGGCTACCTTCGCGCGGTACGCGGCAGCGGGTATTTTGTGGACGATTGCCCGGAAACCGACGAGATCTATGCGGTCTGTCGGCCCCAGCCGGTTTTACAACCGGTGCCAAAACTGCGCTGCGACTTCCGGTATGAAAGCATCAGCACACAGCTGTTTCCATGGAGCAAGTGGCAGAAATATGTCCATCAGGCGCTGCTGAAAGAAGAATGCAGCGAGGCCATTTCCTATGCCCCCAACAAGGGCAACGATGCGCTCCGCGAAAACCTGTGCATTTACCTGAAAACCAGCCGCGGCGTCAACTGCACCCCTGAGCAGATTGTCATCTGTGCTGGCACACAGTTTGGGTTGCAGATCATCGCCAGTTTACTGCCCGCACGGCAATATCTGCTGGCGTTTGAAGAGCCGGGATATGGGGGGATGAAAAAAGTGTTTGCGCTCAGCAAGTTTGCAATCGAGCCAATCCAGGTGCTGGATGACGGCATGGATATGGATGCTGTGCGGCAGAAACAATGCAATCTGCTCTATGTGACCCCATCCCACCAATTCCCCACCGGGGTGGTGACCTCGATGGAAAAACGGTTGGAAATGCTCCAGTGGGCTGAGGAGAACGATGCGTTTATCATCGAAAACGACTACGACAACGAATTCGGCTATCGCACCCAGCGGGTCCCATCCATTCAGGCAATGGATCAAAACGGACGGGTTACCTACATCAGTATGTTCACCAAGGTGCTCAGCCCATCCATCTGGTGTGCATACTTTGTGCTGCCAAAGACCCTGCTGCCTGTGTACGAGAAGCGGTATAGTTTTTTCAATGCCGCCCTGCCCACCTATCACCAAGTGGCGCTGGCGGATTTCATCCACGATGGCCTGCTGGACGAACATGCGCGGGAGATGTCGGTCATCAGCCAGCGCAAATATGCCTTGATTGAGAAATGCTTTGCGGAAGAGGGAGAAGGGGTGGCCACGCTGATGGGGACCCCGTCTGGGACACACACGTTAATCCGCATTCCACAATGCACCGACCAAGACCGCTTGATCGCCTATTTGCGTGCGCAGGGCATTGGTCTATATGGCACCAAGGAATATTGGACGGACCAGAGCAAAGCGCCAGATTTTGACCGGCCTGCTGGAAGAGCGGCATATGCCAAAGCTGTGCGCCCTGCGCCGGGATTTGGAACAGGCACTGTGCAGCAACGGTTTTACCGAGGTGACAACCCCGGTCCTCATTTCCAAGAAGTTTTTGGATCGCATGACGATTGACGACACGCATCCCCTCAATGCGCAGGTGTTCTGGGTGGATCAAAAGACCTGCCTGCGCCCTATGCTTGCGCCAAACCTGTATGACGTTTCCAAACGCCTGATGCGTGTTGCAAAACTGCCGCTCCGGGTGTTTGAAATCGGTGCTTGCTTCCGCAAGGAGTCAGAAGGGCGCTCCCATCTGAGGGAATTCACGATGCTGAACTTGGTGGAGTGGGGGACACCGGAAGCAGAGCGCATCGACCGGCTGAAAACGCTGGGAGACCTGGTTTTACAGGCCGCCGGCATTCAATCGTACCGGTTTGAAAGGGAACATTCAGCCATTTACGGCGATGGCCTGGATATCGTATCGCCAGAAGGGCTGGAACTTGCCTCTACCTCCATGGGGCCGCATCCACTCGATGATGCGTGGAAGATCACCGGCACATGGGTTGGGATTGGATTTGGATTTGGGCTGGAACGGTTGCTGATGTACCGGGAAAAGGCCCAAGGGATTCATCGCTTTTCCAAAAGTATCGCATACTTGGACGGTGCGCGGCTGAATATCAAATGAGCGGCGCACCAGCCGATATGGAGGATGAATCGGAGTGATTATATGGTCTCTAAAACCATACAGACGGGTGCAACTCCCGTATCTTCCGCCAAGAGAAACGGATAATGGGATTCGTTCCATTGTCCGTTTTACTGTTTTTTGGAGATGATGAAGATGGAAAAGAAGCGCTACCTGTATAAAAAACAGCCGCTTTCGCAGTTGGTTGGAAAGGTCAAGTTATGGCCGTCCCGCAGCGGGGTGCTGCATGGTGTGCGCGAGGTCACATACCGAGAAACGATGCTGATCATTACGACCCACTGTGGCGAGCAATTTGCGGTCAATGATTCCCGCAACAGCCGCAGCGGACGATGGCTGCGCAACCGGTACGCAATGAAGGCCTGCCCCAAGTGTAAAATACCCGAATGGAAATTGAAAAAATACTCGTCTACGGTGTTCCGGTGACGGATGATAGGAGGGATTGCCGATGAAACAGATAACAGTGGGCATTGTTGGCGGCAGGCTGCAAGGCGTTGAAGCCTGCTATTTGGCCCGCAAGGCGGGGTATCAGAGCATCCTGTTTGACAAAGATCCGTTGTGCGCGGCGGCAGACTTGGCCGATGTATTTGTCTGTGCGGACTTGCTGGCAACAGATGTTTCGGAGGATCTTGCAGCGTGCGACTTTATCTTGCCCGCGATGGAGAACCTTGCAGTAATGGAACAGGTGGCGATGCGCGCGCAACAGTTGGGGATACCCTACCTGTACGACCGGGCAGCTTACCATATCAGTGCCTCTAAACGGCGCTCCAACCGGTTTTTCCGCGTGCACCAGATCCCTTATCCACGCAGCTACCCGCAGGCAAAATTTCCTGTGGTGCTCAAGCCGTCAGGGTTGAGCGGCAGCGCAGGGGTGCAAAAGATTCGCAACCCAGCGCAGTTGCAAAACGTGATGCGGGGAAAGAACTGGGACAATTATGTCATACAAGAATTCCTGGAAGGACCGTCTTACTCCATTGAGGTGGTGGGCGACGGCAAAACCTGGACGCCGCTTGCCGTGACGCAAATCCTAACCGACGGCCGGTACGACTGCTGCCGGGTGGTGGCCGGTGCGCATTTGCCGCCCGCTGTGCAGCAGCAAATGCGTGCGCTTGGCACGAAAATAGGCGCTGCGCTGCATATCCGCGGGATTTTCGATGTGGAGACCATCTATGCAAATGGAGAGATGCATGTTTTGGAAATCGACGCCCGCTTGCCCAGCCAAACCCCGACGGCAGTTTGGCACGCAACAGGCATCAATATGCTGTCTTTGCTGTGGGAAATGCTCTGCGGCAAACCGGTGGCAAATGCATCGTCACAGGAAAACTTTGTGATATATCAGCACATTGCCGTATGTGGAACACAGGTGAAAATCCTGGGTGAGCATATCATGGCGCAAGCGGGCAGGCTGCAATATGCCGAGGACTTTTTTGGATGCCCAGAGGCGCTGACAAATTACCGGGCCGGACGGCAGGAGTGGGTCGCAACATTGATTGCCCGCGATGGGGAAAGCCTGCAAAATGCAGAACGGAAGATCGAGCGGGCGGTGCAACGGATTCAGAATCATATGAAGGACAGTCGCGATGAAACAGCAGTGTATCAGCCTCCCTACAAGCGCGTTGTATGAGGCTGCCGAACCATACATGGATGTGATGTGTGGATTCAGCCGTAGAACCAAACAGGTGGAAAAGAGCCGGCGTGCCGCGATGAAGGTGCGTGCGGCATTGTTCGATCACACCGAAACCCCCTGTTTGGTTGCCCCGATCGGCAAAGAATGCATCGGCCGGGAACATTTTGCCGTGGAAGGGGGACAGATTGCCTGTACAGTGCTTGGCCAGCTCAAACAGCAGGGCATATACGGCGGCTATGCGTTTATGCTCCATGCGCCGGTTCCCGACCTGTCGGCGCTGCCGATTGCGGAAAGGTACCTGGCGGACTGTTGGCAGACCTGCCTGGTGGACGCAGGGTGCGACGTGCTGCGGCAACTGCTTCTGGAACAAGCTGAAACAACCTTGCACAAGAAGCTGTATATTACCAATGCACTGGCGCCCGGGATGTATGGGATCAAAGCGGAAAACGTAAAGGACTTTTTCACAATGATGGACGGGAGCCAGATCGGCATTCGGCTGCTGGAGAGCGGCATGATGGACCCCGTGAAAAGCTTTGTCGGATTTTTCGTACTACTGGACCGGCAAGTGGTCATTGCGGAAACAGACTGCGCGCAATGCATGTCCGGACATAAACACTGTGCGTATTGCAAAAATTATGCGGCAAGCCTTTTGAAGCAAAAAAAATAGGGAGGACCCCCTACATGACACGACTGACAGAAAAGGATATTGCAACCGTGACAGAACAGCTGGAAGCGCTGGATGCTACATTCGATAAAATGTGCGGCGCCGGGTTGCGGGAGATTGCGGCGCGGGCGAGCGGCGTATCGCCGGACTTACCTGCGCTGCGGACAGCCGTTGTGCCGGTGACCGCTGGCTTGGGCAAGATTCACGGGTTTTCTTCCGCTGTGTGCGCGATCTTGCGGTATATAGGTGCGGATGCATTTGTAACAACCCATACCGATGTCGCAGGCATCTATGAAGCCTATGAAAAGGGTGCTGCGTGCTTGTTCTGCGCAGATGATGCGCGATATATGGCTGTACATCGGAAAACGGGAAAATATTCCGACAATGGGGACGCCACCGGACGGGGATTTGCCGCTGCGCTGGAGCTGGCAGCAGGGAGCCTGTTTCAAGAAGAGGTCCTGGTTGCGGGGGCAGGCCCTGTGGGCCGGGCAGCGGCCGCTTATCTATCCGGTTGCGGGGCAAGGGTGACTCTATTGGATCACAACCCTGCCCAATTGCAGGACCTGCCTTGGGCCGTACGTACGGATTTATCCAATGCACAATATCGGTACATCTTGGAAGCCACTCCGTCGAGACAGGTCATCTGCGCAGAGCATGTCACGCCGGATGGTATCGTTACGGCGCCCGGCATCCTACTGGGCATAGAAGCAGGGCTCGCACAAAGGCTGATGCAGCAGGAAAGGCTAATCCACAACCCACTGGAGCTCGGGACAGCGGTGATGTATGCAGATATGTTTGCACCATGTACCGCGTGAGCACTTTTTCAAAGGCTTGGCATGGAAATGGGGGTATATGACGATGCCTGTTGTCAAATTTGCGCTGGAAAATAAAGAGGCGGCCGTGGAAAAAGGGACCCTGCTCGTACACGCGGTACGCGCAGCCGGGATCTGGTTGGAAACCCCTTGCAGTGGGACGGGCTGCTGTGGCAAGTGCAAGGTGCAGGTTTCCAGCCTATCAGCACTTGAACTCCTGCCAGCCAGCCGGCCGCTGGCAGAAAATGAACAGCAGGTCGGCTGGGTTTTGGCCTGCCGGGCGCAGGTTTACCAGAATGTTACCGTGTACTATAGTAAGGCGCAGGATGTTTCGCTGCACATTGTGGGCGATGGGATGTCCCGCAAAGTGACCCGCCATCCGGCATTTGATAAGAAGTCCTGCGGCGCCAAGACCCAGGTGCTCTATGCGGATGGTAGCAGCGGACTGGAGGACGGCGATACCACCGCAGACGCCTATGGCGCGGTGATTGACATCGGGACAACGACGTTGGCGGCGGCTTTGGTGGACTGCCTGACAGGCAAAGAAGTGGCCTCGGTGTCAGCCCTGAATCCGCAGTGCGCTTATGCGCAGGATGTCGTGAGGCGGATCGTCGGGGATGGCAAGGCGGTTGGGATTTGCGGAAGCGGATTGATCGATTTGGTCGGGGAGTTGGTCCGCACCGGGGTGATTGAGACGAGTGGCCGCTTGATCAAGCCGGACATGTGTCATCTGCCGGAAACGTTGCGCAGCCGGCTGGCTGTATATAACGGAAAACCTGCGTTTCAAGTTGCACCAGATGTGTATCTTACGCAAATGGACATCAGGCAAGTACAATTGGCAAAGTCGGCAATCCGGGCGGGAATCGATGCAATGCTCATGCGGACCAAGATTTCGGCCTGTGATTTGGACCGCGTTTATATTGCAGGCTCTTTTGGTTTCCATTTGCGGGAGGAAAGCCTGTTCCACATCGGGATGCTCCCCCAAACGCTCGCAGGGAAACTCACGTTTGTTGGAAATACCTCTAAAAGTGGAGGGGTTCTGTTGCTCCTGGATCAAACAAGCCGGGAAGATGTGAAGCATCTGGTATCAAAAATTCCTTGTATCGAGTTGGCGGATGACGCGAACTTTGAAAAGATGTTCGTTCAACATATGAAATTTGGCATGGGACAATGACATGCCCGTTGGAAAGGAGATCCGGTAGAATGGCCCATTATATCATCACGCTCTCGTATTTTTGCGGCGCAGGTGGCGAACAGATCGCGCAAGCTTTGTCAGAGCGGCTGGAAATCCCCTGCTATGTCCCGCATGTAGAGGCGCGGCACATTCGGCAATTGGCCAAGCGGGACTCCTGCATTTTGGTCGGTGAATGTGCAAATTACCTGTTACGGGATCGGGATAATGTCCTGGGTGTTTTGATAGAAGCACCACAGGCAACCTGCGTGCGCAACCTTTTTTACTGGAAGGGGATCAAGGAACCCGAGGCACAAGAACTGATTTGCAAAGACAACCAGCACCGGACGGCCTATTATCAAAGCTACACCCGCGGCGGGGATTGGAGGAGCCCTTCGCAATATGATCTCACCATCAATACAGAGAAAATTTCCAGCGCAGACGCAGTGAACATGATTCTTGCATCGGCGCGGGTCAAACTAGGGGATCGGGTGAACGTGCCCAATACAGGGATGAGCGCAAAAGAGCTGGAATTGCGGCGGCGGATGCCCAACAAGGCGGCGTTGCTACACTGTAAATGGTTTTACTAGGGCGTTGATGGCGTTATAAAGCGAACAAACCGTCGGGGTATGCACACCTCGACGGTTTGTTGCTGTGTAAGGTTATACGGAAAGCTCTGGTTTTCAAGCTACCGCGAAAAATGGTGTCCGCGCCTGCTGAGACGCGGCATCAAGGGCTGGCTGCTCCTGCACAGCTCGAGTGCTGGTGCGGGTGGTGCCACCGGACACATAGGTCTTACCGCACTCCGGGCAGATTGCCGTGTGATAGGTCACCGATTGGGAAACGACCTCCCGGCCTTCCCGCCGGGCCGCAGCCTGTTCCCGGGCAACGTGTTCCTGTTCATGGCCCCGGACCGCAGCGGCAGCCTGCTCTGGCGCTACATTGGTGGGTGTCTTGAAGGACACGCCTGGGTCGTTGGAGCCATCCTGGTATTTCCGCTCCTTGCAAGTCTGGCATTCGCCTTCGGCCATGACCTCCTGGGCGGACTTGGATTTCTGGATTTCAGCTTCCAGCTCTTCCGGACTGAGATACTGGATACGGCTCCGCACCGCCATCTCCACAGGGTCAGCGCCCTCCCGATACAGCGCCATGGGGCCGGTCAGCTGGACAGCGCTGGGCTGATCCCGACGCACGGTAGGCGTGGCGGTCACCGGGGTCACGGGGGAGTCGGTCGCTTTTGGCTGGGTGCGGGACACCATGGTGATCTGGCCACTCCGGCCAGTGGTGGCAGTCCGTCCCCAATAGGAATAGGCGTTGGCTGTACCCAAAGCTGAAGCACCGTAAAAACCAATCATATTCTGCACCACCTTTTCATTTTCTTCATTATACCACAAAACTGGCTTCACGCAAGAGACACGAATCGATTCAATGCTTACGTGCGATGAAACAGCAGCCTGCTATTCTTCGTTGGGCGCAGCAGGGAAGTTATTCCGCCCATAGTATTCACTTTTGATAATTTCAAACATATCTTCAGGGCTTTCTTGACAGCCGTTTTTCAGCCAGAGCTTGATGATCTGTGTAATACCTGCCTTGAAAAACTCCATGTGATACTCGATGAAATGATTTTGGAAATGTTCGTGGGCAAGGGCACAGTCATAAGCGATGATTTTGTAATTGTTACCATTGCGTACTCGGAATCCTGAGCCTTTCACTTTGGTGGATCGCTATGTGCGCTTTTTACGGGATTTTAGCGACGATGAGGTTTTCTGCGGTATTGTGTGGACGCAATCATCACGAATCCCCTTCGAATGATACGGAACTGTTTGTGATGAAACGCTCCGGCATATTGCTGATCGCACTGGGCATTGTGCTTGCGACGGTTAATTATATGAGCCTGTCGCAGAACATTGCCGCAAAATATGAAGAAATCGTTATGATAACGATTGCAACTTATACATTTTACAAAATTACAGTGGCAATCGTCCAAGCAGTAAAGCAGCATAAAAATTTCTCTCCACTATTGACCACAATCCGAAATATCGGCTATGCAGAGGTGGCTGCTTCCATATTGACTTTACAACGCTCTATGCTTGTTTCGTTTGGGTCAATGGACAACAGGCAGATTCACTTGATGAATGCAATGACAGGAGCCGCTGTATGCCTATTTGTGCTGGCACGCGGTCTATCCATGATCGCAAAATCCAAGAGGAAGGGACAGGAATCATGGCAAAATCAAACCGTGCAACAACAAACGAAAAGATAGCGGAAACAGTTGTTGCCACCTATAAAAAAATCCAAGATACCGTTGTCGGTAGCTATACCAAGATCGAGGATGCTTCTGTTGACCGGTACTTGGCCAAAGACGGAGAGACTGTTGACGAAGCAAAAGCAAGATTAAAGCGTGAACAACAGAACGCACAGCGGTAAATTGCGCGGCGGAACATCTCTTTGAGCGGCGACAACATTTCCGGCGCCATCTGGGGGGCATGGGGTACACGGTCCTCTTGTGCTTTACCCTGTTTAAGACCGGGAGCTTATCGAAAAGCCTGTTTAATGCCTCGTAAAAAATAAGACCGATTAATTTTGCTGAAGCCGGTTTTTACACCATGTTTAGCAAGAAAGTATCGGCCTAATTCTGAGCTACTTTAGTCCTAAAATTTTTAACTTTTC
>CAJFUJ010000038.1 GCA_904420185.1 uncultured Butyricicoccus sp.
CTTGCCGTCGAGCATGATCGAGTTGACCAGCTTGGTGACGAGCTTGGAGTTGTAGAGCGGATCGGGCAGAACGTCTCTCTTGGGAACGTTTCCTCTTCTTGGCACTTTACTTCCCTCCTTCATTAAATGATGATTTCATAGGTACTCAGTGAAAGTGTCTCACTGTGTGGCGCCTGTCCGAGGTTTCCCAATAAATCAAAAATCTATTCAAAAACGCTCAGGACAAAGCGGTGGGCCGGCCTTTCGGCCGGTTTTGCTTTGCTGAAACTGTAAAAGTTCAAATCAAAGTCTTTTTGCAAGCCTCACGCAAAGGGACAGCGCGTCTGGCGCTGCTGGTACGTTTTACTTACCAGCCTTCGGACGCTTCGCACCGTACTTCGAACGGGCCTGCTTACGGTTTGCGACGCCCTGGGTATCCAGTGTGCCGCGGATGATGTGGTAACGCACGCCAGGAAGATCCTTCACACGGCCGCCGCGTACCATAACAACCGAGTGCTCCTGCAGGTTGTGGCCAATACCCGGGATGTAAGCAGAGACTTCCATACCGTTGGTCAGGCGAACACGGGCGATCTTACGCAGTGCAGAGTTCGGCTTCTTAGGGGTCATGGTCTTCACCGTGGTGCAAACGCCGCGCTTTTGCGGAGCCGACTGCTCGGTTTGCTTTTTCTTCTGCGAGTTGTAGCCAACCTGCAACGCCGGCGCGGTAGACTTGTACTTAGCTACCTCACGTCCCTTGCGTACCAGCTGATTAAAAGTAGGCATTCTTTTTCCTCCTTCTTTATAAGATTTATTTTTATGATAAACCGGTCATCCGGTTATCAGCATATTTTCATTCGGCTAAAACGGTCACAACCGCAGCGCCCACATCGATTTCCGAGGCGCGGCCGAGTTCAGCCATTGTGGCAACTTCTTCCACAGGCACTTGCATTTCGCGGCACAGGTCGCAGATGGGCCGCAGTACGCGCTGTTCGGCATCCAGCGCAATATAAACGCGCGCTGCTTTGCCTTCACGGATGGCCTTTTTGGACTGCTTGACGCCAACGACCTTGGCCGCCGCCGTTAACTGAGAAAGCATGGTTTTCCCTCCTATACCGCATACGATAATAGTATAACGTTTCCCTTCCGTTCGGTCAAGCATTTTTTCCTAATTCTCTATTTTATCGAGTTTCTTCCGCTCTGCCGTCCAAAAACTATGCACTTTTTCGGCCATCGCGGCAAAGAAAAGGGACGCAGCCCTGCGCGCGTCCCTTCTAGTATCACCCATTTTGCACGGAATATCCGGATCATACAAACTTTTTTTACAGATACCCGCCGTTTGCCTGCGGCAACGCCTGATAGGCAGGCTGCGCCTGCAAAATCTCTTGCAGTTCCTGCACAAGCGCTTGGAACCGGGCCGCTTGCGCCTGCTCACCAGTATAGGCCAGACCGGTACTGTCCCCGGTCAGAGTATACGTCTTTCCATTTGCAGTAAAATGAATTTCATATTGCCGGTTGGGGCTGATGCCCACGCCTTCCCCCGGCGCGGCATAGCTCTGGGCAGTCACCGGCTGCACAATGGTGTCGGCCTCGCACTGCACCAGCAGCGCATACACCTGCTGCCGTAGCGTCTCATCCGGCGTAAATTCGGCCTGCGCCGCCCCATCCAGCACCAGGTCCTTTTGCACGATCCCTTGGGCCAGGTCGAAGCCGTCGGGCTGGGCTTCGTCGTACCAAGCCGCATAGGACAGGGTGAAGTCGGCGGGCATCTGTTCGGGCAGTCCGTTTGCCGGGTCACTCGCAGACGAAACCAGCATGCACATCGCCGCCGCAATGCTCAATACTAGGTTTTGCATACTCTTTCCTCCTTACATTTGCCGGTTGGATGGATGCTTTCTGTCTATATAGACGGCGATGTGCGGAGTTTGTTCCCCTGCATTGGATCTTTATACCGAATTTTGTTTCAGGAAAGGGCATCTTTGACTCGGCTCATTTCAAATTTTCCACCATACGCACGGCGATGGCCAGCGCTTGCTCCCGTGTCGCGTTCGCATAGCGGTTGGCTTCCTCTTCGCTCGTGGTGTTGACGGGCGCAAATTTGTTGTCCCCCACGCCTGCAATGATGTTGTTGGCCGCCATAAAGTATACACTGTCCTTAGCCCAGCCGGAAATATTCGCATCATCTGCAAACGGCTCGGGCTTGGTGTAGGTCAGCGGATACTGCGCATCATCTGCGATGGTCCAGCCCGGCATCGTTGCCCGCTTAAAGACACGCGTCAGCATTGCGGCTGCCTGCTCGCGGTTGAGCAGCGTATCTGGCTCGAAGGTGGTGTCCGACGTGCCGACCGCAATCCCCGCATTGTATGCTTTCAGCATCTCAGCATCGTTGCAATCGACGAACGGGTTCACCGTCGCTGGCAGGGCCGTGGTGTTGGCCAAATTTTCGTAGGTCTTGACCGAAACGGCCGCAAATTCCAAGCGGGTGATCGGCTGGGTGTAATCGGTGTCCTGGAGCATTTCAGGAATCAAATCCATTTCCTCGGCTTTTTCCAGTTCGGTCTGTGCCCAGCTTGAACCAACCCTGTCATATTCGCAGATCAAGCCCACATTTTCGGTCGAGAAAAATTCCTCTTCCCCTGCGATATAATTCTCATTGTTGATATCATTCCACACACCGAGCTTGCCCTCGTCCCCCCAATGATGCCTTTCCATCTGGAGATAGTGCTCGGTTCCTCCGTAATTATTAAACGTCACAGTCGTATGCCAATAATCCCACGGTTCACCGGTGACCCAACGCCAATCGCCCTCGTTTTCTTCATCCGTGCCTCCCAGCCAGTATTGCGCTTTGCTGCCCTCTGCAACCAAATCCTGCACAACCTGCTGTTCCTGCGCAGAAGTAATCGTCACAAGGTATCCCCCGCGCGCTTCACAAAACGATTTGGCTTCCTTCCAGGTCATTCCCTGGTCGATGCGTTCATAGCGGTGGCCATTCCAGTCTGTTATGGTTCCTGCTGCCAACGCGCCCGGCATGACCCCCAATAGGATAGCCGCAGCAATTCCCCATGAAACCACTCTCTTCTTCATAGAACACCCTCCTGTTTTTATGCAATATGCACTATTTCTCTTAGTATATCACCTTTATTTTCTCTTTTCAAGTGCAAAAAAGCAGAAGCATCCCGAAAAGGATGCTTCTGCGGAAGTTTTCGTTCAAGCCCTGCTTGCGTCCTCGCAGAGGATTTTTCAAAAGGCTTGCGGGGTCCAGGGGCGGTGCCCCTGACGGGGTGCAGAGGACAAAGCCTCCATGAGCACCTTAATCCAAGTTGACGGTCTGCTCGTAATGGCCGCTGCGGTACTCCTGCATACCGGAGCCTGCGGGGATGAGCTTACCGATGATGACATTCTCCTTCAGGCCCATTAGCGGGTCTACCTTGCCCTTGATGGCGGCATCGGTGAGCACGCGGGTAGTTTCCTGGAAGGAAGCAGCAGACAGGAAAGATTCGGTAGCCAGCGACGCCTTGGTAATACCCATCAGGGTCGGGCTGCAGGTCGCCAGCTTAAGCTCAGTTTCGCCGGCATCGATGCGCTTTTGCACCTCGTTATTGTGATCCTCGAACTCGAGCAGGTCCATAACTGCGCCGGGCAGAACAGACGCATCACCGGCGTCCTCCACCTTGACCTTGCGCATCATCTGGCGGACGATGACCTCAATATGCTTATCATTGATATCAACGCCCTGCTGGCGGTAAACCTTCTGCACTTCCTTGATCTCATAGTCGTGTACGGCGCGAGGATCAAGAATGCGCAGGATATCGTGTGGATTGAGTGCGCCCTCGTTGAGCTGCTCACCCTGCTGCACGATCTGCCCCTCTTCGACCTTAATCCCCGAAGAGGACGCCAGCTGATAAGAACGCACTTCACCATTTTCGGGGTTCACAATATTCACCGTCTTGAGTGTCGTGCGCTTGGACTCCTCGATGGAAACAACACCAGGAATCTCGGCCAAAGTCGCTGATTTCTTCGGCCGGCGCGCTTCGAACAGCTCTTCTACGCGGGGCAAACCTTGGGTAATATCCGAACCTGCGACACCGCCCGTATGGAAGGTACGCATGGTCAGCTGGGTACCCGGCTCACCGATCGACTGGGCTGCAATGATGCCAACTGCTTCGCCCATACCGCACGGTGCGCCAATGGCCAAGTTCATACCGTAGCAGTGCGAGCATACGCCCTTGCGCGCACGGCATTCGAGGACCGAACGGATCTGCAAGCGGGTGATCCCAGCCGCAACGATCTTATCCGCCTCATCTTCCTTCATCATTGTATCTTTAGACACCAGCAACTCACCGGTTTCCGGATGGCAGACATCCTCTACCGGGAAGCGGCCGAGCAAACGCTCGCGGAAGGTTTCGATCACCGCATTGCCTTCCTTGATATCCTCCACCCAAATGCCCTTGGTGGCGCCGCAGTCCTCCTCGCGGATGATAACATCCTGCGAAACGTCTACCAAGCGGCGGGTCAGGTAGCCGGAGTCCGCAGTACGCAGCGCAGTATCGGCCAAGCCTTTACGGGCGCCACGCGCCGAAATGAAGTATTCAAGCACCGACAGGCCTTCTCGGAAGTTGGACTTAATCGGAATTTCAATGGTCTTACCCGAAGTAGACGCCATCAGGCCGCGCATACCTGCCAGCTGGCGGATCTGGTTGATCGAACCACGCGCGCCCGAATCGGCCATCATATGGATCGGGTTGTATCGCTGCTCCTTCATATTGTCCTGCAACTTTGCAGTCACCTTTTTGGTGGTCGATTCCCATTCAGCAACAACCAAGCGGTACCGCTCATCGTCTGTGATAAACCCACGCTTATACTTACGATCGATTTGTGCGACCTTTTGCTCGGACTCGTGCACCAAGGTGTCTTTTTCCTCCGGCACCAGCATATCGGCAACCGCAACGGTCAACGCGCCTTGGGTGGAGTATTTGTATCCCATCGCCTTGATGGAGTCAAGTACCTCAGCGGTCTTGTTGAAGTCGTGTACATGGATGCAGCGGTCAATAATTTTACCGAGTTCTTTCTTGCCGCAGGTAAACATAATCTCCAAATCCAAGCAAGTTTCGTCGGTACGGGTAACAAATCCAAGGTCCTGCGGAATCCGTTCATTGAAAATCAAACGTCCTGGAGTTGCATCGACCAGCTTGCTGACCTTCCGGCCACCGATCTGCTTGGTCATACGCACCTTGATGGGCGCATGGATACCTACGATTCCCTGATCATAGGCCATGAGCGCCTCATCCGGCGACGAAAACACCTTGCCGGTTCCCGGCTCGGTGTCGCGGTCAATGGTCAGGTAATAGGAACCAAGGACCATATCCTGCGAAGGCACCGTAACCGGCTTGCCGTCCTGCGGCTTGAGCAGGTTGTTGGCCGACAGCATGAGCAGCCGCGCCTCGGCCTGGGCCTCGGCAGACAGCGGAACGTGAACTGCCATCTGGTCGCCGTCAAAGTCGGCGTTAAACGCTGTACATACCAACGGATGCAAACGGATCGCGCGTCCCTCAACCAGCACCGGCTCGAATGCCTGAATGCCCAAGCGGTGCAAGGTCGGCGCACGGTTGAGCATCACCGGGTGGCCCTGGATGATGTCGGCCAACACGTCCCAAACCTCGGGTTTGGCGCGCTCAACCATCTTTTTCGCCGACTTAATATTCGACGCCAGCCCATCTTCGACCAGGCGCTTCATAATGAACGGCTTAAATAGCTCGAGCGCCATCTCCTTGGGCAGACCGCACTGCCAAATCTTCAGATCTGGCCCTACGACGATAACCGAACGGCCGGAATAGTCAACGCGCTTGCCCAGCAGGTTCTGACGGAAACGGCCTTGCTTGCCCTTGAGCATGTCGGACAAGCTCTTGAGCGCGCGGTTGTTGGGCCCGGTAACCGGGCGGCCGCGGCGGCCGTTGTCGATCAGCGCATCCACCGCCTCTTGGAGCATCCGCTTTTCGTTGCGCACAATGATATCGGGCGCGCCCAGCTCCAACAGCCGCTTTAAGCGGTTGTTGCGGTTGATGACCCGGCGGTACAGGTCGTTGAGGTCGCTTGTTGCAAAGCGGCCGCCGTCGAGCTGTACCATGGGTCGAATTTCAGGCGGGATGACCGGCACAACGTCCATAATCATCCACTCGGGACGGTTGCCCGAGGTGCGGAAGGACTCAACGACCTCCAGCCGCTTGATAATCCGCATCCGCTTTTGTCCGGAAGCGTCCCGCAGTTCGGCGCGAAGCTCCTGCGACAGCTTTTCCAGGTCGATTTCTTTGAGCAGCTGCTGAATCGCCTCCGCGCCCATCGCCGCTTCAAAATCCTCTTCATACTTTTCCCGCATATCACGATACTCAAGCTCGGTGAGGATCTGTTTTTTCATCAGCGGGGTATCGCCCGGCTCGGTGACGATATAGGAGGCAAAATACAGCACCTTTTCGAGCACACGCGGCGAAATATCCAAAATCAGGCCCATGCGGGACGGAATTCCTTTAAAGTACCAGATATGCGACACTGGCGCAGCCAGTTCGATGTGGCCCATGCGTTCGCGGCGCACCTTGGAGCGGGTGACTTCTACGCCGCACTTGTCGCACACCTTGCCCTTGTAGCGGACTTTCTTATACTTGCCGCAGTGGCATTCCCAGTCCTTGGTCGGCCCAAAAATGCGCTCACAAAACAGGCCGTCCTTTTCCGGCTTGAGGGTGCGGTAATTGATCGTTTCCGGCTTTTTCACCTCGCCATACGACCACTCGCGGATGAGTTCGGGCGAAGCCAGACCGATTTTGATGGCGTTAAATGTGTTATATCCCATAAGCTATTACGATTGCTCCTTCCCTAATTCCGCATTACATATCGTCAAAGTCGCCGTCGCCGTAGTTGTCCTCATCGGCAAACGTATCGTCGTCCAAATCGTCCATGGCGTCCGCATCGCTTTCAAACACATCCAGGTCGGTATCGCCGTCCTCGGCATCGTTGATGCCAAAGCCCGCAGCGTTAAATTCTTCGTCGCTGCCGACCGCGCGGCTATCCATCGGATGGCCGATATCCTCATCGTCATCATCGTCAGACAGCTCGATGACCTCCATATTTTCATCCAACACCTTAATATCCAGACCCAGGCTTTGCAGCTCCTTGACCAGAACCTTGAACGATTCGGGCACACCCGGCTGCGGCACGTTGTGTCCCTTGACAATGGCCTCATAGGTCTTGACGCGGCCGGTGATATCGTCCGACTTGACGGTCAAAATCTCCTGCAAGGTGTAGGCTGCACCGTACGCCTCAAGGGCCCAGACTTCCATCTCGCCAAAGCGCTGGCCGCCAAACTGGGCCTTGCCGCCGAGCGGCTGCTGGGTAACCAGCGAATAGGGGCCAGTCGAACGCGCGTGAATCTTGTCGTCCACCAAGTGGTGCAGCTTGAGGTAATACATATACCCTACTGTGACCCGGTTGTGGAATTGCTCGCCGGTGCGGCCGTCGTACAGGACGCTCTTGCCGTCCGGGTCCACGCCTGCGGCGACCAGGGTATCCTTGATATCCTCCAAGGTAGCGCCGTCAAAGACCGGGGTTTCGATCTTCCAGCCCAGTTTTTTTGCCGCAAACCCCAAATGCACTTCGAGCACCTGGCCAATGTTCATACGGCTAGGCACGCCCAGGGGGTTGAGTACAATGTCGAGCGGGGTGCCATCCTCCAGGAAGGGCATATCCTCCTGCGGCAGGATACGGGATACAACGCCCTTGTTGCCGTGACGGCCGGCCATCTTGTCGCCAACCGAGATCTTGCGCTTTTGGGCGATGTAGACACGCACAACCATGTTGACACCCGGGCTGAGCTCGTCGCCGTTTTCACGGGTGAACACCTTGACGTCCACCACAATGCCCGACTCGCCGTGCGGCGCACGCAGCGAGGTGTCGCGCACTTCGCGTGCCTTTTCGCCAAAGATGGCGCGCAGCAACCGCTCTTCGGCAGTCAGCTCGGTTTCGCCCTTGGGGGTTACCTTGCCGACCAGAATGTCACCGGCGTGTACTTCGGCGCCCACGCGGATGATGCCGCGCTCGTCCAGGTCGCGCAGTGCGTCCTCGCCGACGTTGGGCACATCACGGGTGATTTCCTCCGGTCCGAGCTTGGTATCGCGGGATTCGGACTCGTATTCCTCAATGTGAATCGAAGTATATACGTCCTTACGCACCAGACGTTCGTTAAGCAGGACAGCGTCCTCGTAGTTATAACCCTCCCAGGTCATAAAACCAATGAGCGCGTTTTTGCCCAGCGCGATTTCGCCCTTGTCGGTTGAAGGGCCATCGGCCAGCACATCGCCCTTTTTGACCCGCTCGCCCAGGCTGACGATGGGACGCATATTGATGCAGGTCGATTGGTTGGAGCGCAGGAACTTGGTCAGGTGGTAGGTTTTCTCCTGCCCATTGTCGTACAGCACCACAACCTCGCGCGCAGTTGCGCGGGTGACTACGCCGTCGCCTTCGGCCAGCGGGATGGTGCCCGAGTCAACGGCTGCCTTGTATTCCATACCGGTTGCCACAATGGGTGCCTCGGTTTTAAGCAGCGGCACAGCCTGGCGCTGCATGTTCGCGCCCATGAGTGCGCGGTTGGCGTCGTCGTGCTCCAGGAAGGGGATGAACGCAGTTGCAACCGAAACCATCATACGGGGCGAAACGTCCATCAAATCGACGTCCTTGCGATCGACCTCGACGAACTCATCGCGCATACGGCAGGTGACGCGGTCGTTGATGAGGTAGCCGTTCTCATCGATGGGCTCGGTGGCCTGGCAGACGATATACTCATCCTCAACATCAGCGGTCATATACTGCACTTCATCGGTGACGCGGCCGTTCTCCTTGTCGATGATGCGGTAGGGCGCCTCAATAAAGCCGAAGTCGTTGATGCGCGCGTAAGTCGCCAAATAGGAGATCAGGCCGATGTTCGGGCCTTCAGGCGTCTCGATCGGGCACAGTCGGCCATAATGCGAATAGTGTACGTCGCGCACTTCAAAGGAGGCGCGGTCGCGCGACAAGCCGCCAGGGCCCAAGGCCGACATACGGCGCTTGTGGGTCAATTCAGCCAACGGGTTGTTCTGATCCATAAACTGGGACAGCGGCGACGAACCAAAGAACTCCTTGATCGCAGCCGTCACTGGGCGGATGTTGATCAAGCTCTGCGGCGTGACGATGTCCAGGTCCTGAATGGTCATGCGCTCGCGGATGACGCGCTCCATGCGGCTAAAGCCGATACGGAACTGGTTTTGCAGCAGCTCGCCCACGCAGCGCAGGCGGCGGTTGCCCAGGTGGTCGATGTCGTCAGTGGTGCCGATGCCATTGCCGATATTGAGCAGATAGCAGATCGAAGCCAGCATATCATCCACAATAATGGTCTTGGGGATGAGCTCAAGCATCCGGCTGCGGACCGCCTTTTTGAGCTCTTCGCCCGAAACGCCCGATTCGATGATCTCTTTGAGGATGACAAACCGGACCTTTTCCTTGATGCCGAGCTCCTCGGCGGTAAAGCCGGTATATTCCTGGAAATCGTCGATATCGACCATACCGTTGCCAAACACCTTGACCGGCCGGCCTTCGATCGACTCTACTGTCACGCCGTGTACGCCGCGCGCAGTCAGCAGTCGCGCCTTATCCCGGGTGAGCACCTCGCCAGCTTCGGCCAGCACCTCGCCTGTCATGGGGTCCACCGCGGCCTCGGTCAGCTTGCGGCCTACAATCCGGCGGGTAATGCTGAGCTTCTTGTTGTATTTATAACGGCCAACCGCCGAAATATCATAGCGGCGCATATCGAAGAACATCGCGTTCATCAGGCTGGTGGCCGATTCGACCGACGGCGGCTCGCCCGGGCGCATTTTCTTATAAATTTCGATAAGCGCCTCTTCGACGGTCTTGGACGGGTCACGCTCCAAGGTGGCTACAATACGCTCGTCCTCGCCAAACATCTCGGTAATCTCGCTGTCGGTCTTCACGCCGATGGCACGGATGAGCGAGGTGATCGGGATTTTACGGTTTTTGTCGATGCGGACATAGAACACGTCATTCACATCGGTTTCATATTCCAGCCACGCGCCGCGGTAGGGGATGACAGTGGCCGACAAAATAGCCTTATCGGTCTTATCAAACTCGCGGCCATAATACACGCCCGGCGAACGGACAATCTGCGAAACGATGGCGCGTTCGGCGCCGTTGATGATAAAGGTGCCCGAGTCGGTCATGCGCGGGAAATCGCCCATGAAGATTTCCTGCTCTTTGATTTCGCCTGTTTCCTTATTGTGCAGGCGCATCCGCACTTTGAGCGGGCAAGCGTACGTTGCATCGCGCGCCTTGCACTCTTCAACACTATACTTGGGCTCATCCTCGAGCGTATAGTCGAGGAAGGACAGCTCCAGGTTTCCGGTGTAGTCGGCGATTGAAGAGACGTCCTCAAAGACCTCGCGCAAGCCCTCGGTCAAGAACCACTGGTACGATTTCTTTTGCACCTCGATCAGGTTGGGCATCTCCAGGATCTCCTGGATCCGCGCAAAGCTCTTTCGTGTGGTTTTGCCATGCTGTACGTCTTTGACCATCATGTTGAACCCATCACTCCTTTTGTTCGTCCGTGATATTGTTTTGATACGCCGGGTGGCGTGGCTTAATTTCAAATGGAACGCTTGCTTTCGCTCCAAAAACGTGCTATCATGTTGATAGTTGTAAGATTCATTCCATCAATTTCGATAAGCGATTTATTATACCATCTTTTTGTCCTATTCGTCAAGAATATTTTTTCATAAATCGCTTACATTTTCCCTTTCTTTCTTTTATGCATAAAAACAGGAGCTTTGCACGCGTTGCCGTTGCAAATCTCCTGTTTTTTTCTGCCGTCCGCACCTGTCTGTTCTAACCACACGATAAAACAGAGGCGCAGCCCCAACAGCTGCGCCCCTGTTTGTGAAAAGGAAAGATGATAAAACGGGAAGTCCCATTTCATCGGCGTATCAAGCGGCCCGTATTGCCGCGTATGGAAAACCTGCGCACGTCCGCGCGGCGCACGTGCAAACGGTCAAAAATCAGATGTAGAACAGCATTTCCCCATAGGACGGGAAGGGCCAATCCTCCTTGGCGATCTTGCCCTCGAGCCCATCAGCGACGGCGCGCGCCTGCTCCATAGCCGGCAGCACCGTGTCATGGTAATAGTGGGCCGCCTGTTCGACATCAGCCGGAACCGCTGCCAGGGCCTTTTCCAATGCCGCCCGCTTTTGCAGCAAGGCCGCAGTCTTTTCGGCCAGCTCACGGGCCAGCGCGGTTTCGTCGGGCACTTCAATGCCGATGGCTGCCTTGGCCGAAATGCTGGAAGCCACCTTGCCTGAATAGGCAATTGCCGCTGGAATGATCTGCTTGCCCAGCATATCCAGTGCGGTCAGCGCCTCGATTTGCAAGGTCTTGTCGTATTCTTCGAACTGGATCTCCTGGCGGGAGCGCATTTCGGTCTCGGTATAGACCCCGTGAGACCGGAAAAGCCGGATGTTCTTTTCGTCGGTGTAGTGGGGCAGTGCATCCGGGGTGGACTTGAGATTGAGCAATCCCCGCTTTTCGGCCTCGATTGGCCATTCTTCGCCATAGCCGTTGCCGTTGAAGATGATGCGGCGATGCGCAGCGACTTCCCTGCGGATGAGCGCGCCCAAAGCAGCATCAAAATCGTCCGCGGTTTCCAATTCATCAGCGAACTGGCGCAGCTCTTCTGCGACCGCTGTGTTGAGCATGATATTGGGGCAGGCGATGTTGAGCGACGAACCCAGCATACGGAATTCGAACTTGTTGCCCGTGAAGGCAAAGGGCGATGTACGGTTGCGGTCGGTCGTATCCTTGGGGATGGGCGGCAGCACGGCGGCGCCGATGCTCATCATGGTCTTAGCAGCGTCGGTATAGTCGGCACCCGAGACGATAGCATCCAGGATGGCTTCCAGCTCCTCGCCGATGAACATGGACACAATGGCCGGGGGTGCTTCGTTGGCACCTAAACGATGGTCGTTGCCCGCCGTGGCAACCGAAATGCGCAGCAGATCCTGGTATTCGTCCACCGCTTTGATGACTGCGGTCAAAAACAGCAGGAACTGGGCGTTGGCCGACGGGGTCTTGCCGGGTTCGAGCAGGTTTTCGCCCGCATCGGTGGAAATCGACCAATTGTTGTGCTTGCCCGAGCCGTTGATCCCCTCAAACGGCTTTTCGTGGAGCAGACACACAAATCCATGCCGGTCAGCGACCTTTTTGATGACCTCCATGGTCAGCTGGTTGTGGTCGGTGGCGATATTGGTCGTGGAGAAAATGGGGGCCATCTCGTGCTGGCAAGGGGCGACCTCATTGTGCTCGGTCTTGGAATAGATACCCAGCTGCCACAGCTCATCGTCCAAATCCTCCATGAAAGCCTTGACGCGCGGGCGGATGGAGCCAAAATAATGGTCCTCGAGCTCCTGGCCCTTGGGGGCCTTAGCGCCAAACAGGGTGCGGCCGGCCAGGATGAGGTCGGGGCGCTTGGCGTAATCGGCCTTGTCGATGAGAAAATACTCCTGCTCAGGACCGACCGTGGTGGTCACCCGGCCCACATCCTTGCCGAACAGCTTGAGTACCCGGCAGGCCTGCAAGCTAATCGCGTCCATCGAGCGCAACAGCGGGGTTTTCTTGTCGAGCACCTCGCCGGTGTAGGAACAGAATGCAGTTGGGATGCACAGGGTATTGTCCTTGATGAAGGCGTACGATGTGGGGTCCCAAGCGGTGTAGCCACGGGCTTCAAATGTGGCGCGCAGGCCGCCCGAGGGGAACGAGGAGGCGTCCGGCTCGCCCTTGATGAGCTCCTTACCGGAGAACTCCATAATCACCGTGCCGTCGTTGCTCGGGGAGATAAAAGAGTCGTGCTTTTCGGCCGTAATGCCGGTCATGGGCTGGAACCAGTGGGTAAAATGGGTGGCTCCTTTAGAAATCGCCCAGTCTTTCATCGCATTGGCCACCACATCGGCAATCGCTGGATCGAGCGCCGTCCCCTGGGTCATCGTGCGCTTGAGGGCCTTATATACCTGCTTGGGCAGCCGCTCTTTCATGGCGGCCTCGTTGAACACCATGCTGCCGAACAGTTCGGGTATGTTCCGCATTCTCATCATCCTCCTAAATAAAACCTGGTTGCCTTCTGAAAAACCGGAAAAGAAAAAGGCGCCGCAGTTCCATAACCGCAGCGCCTTTGCTGTTTACGAGCCAAATTATAGGCTCAATTTGCAGCTTTGTCAAGTGGTTTTTCCACGGAAATTTTTATTTTCTCAAAGCTTCGCCGCATTTTACAAGGAAGCCTCCCTCTTTTTTCTCCTGCTTTATGAAAAATGCAAGAAAGGTTCCTTTCTCCTGCATTTTTTAAATTTCCCCCTTGACGCCGCCGTCCGGGCGGAGTAGAATAGGACATGAACAAAGGCGTTCATTCAGGCGGCAGCACCGCCAGCGGATTTTCCGCTCTCTGCTGCTTTCTGAATGAACGCCTTTTCCTTTTCCCGGCCATTGTCGCCCGGGTCTGGCAGCCCCTTTTCCCGTACGCTTTGGAGCTGCCTTGTGATTTTTGTGAGGAGGGAAACCCAATATGCTTTTGAAAGAGGGTCAGGTCCGCATCCCTGCTGGCTGTGCCATTTCCGGCATTTTTCACAGGGACGGCAAACGCGAAAACGGCGAAAACATCATCCGGTCCATTGCTACCATGCACGACCGCTCCAATGGCCTGGGCGGCGGTTTTGCCGCCTATGGCATCTATCCGGAATATAAGGACGACTATGCCTTCCATGTGTTTTTTGATGACGAGCGCGCCAAGGACGACTGCGAAACATTCCTCAAAAAGAATTTCGAGATCGTGTCCATGGCCAAGATCCCGACCCGCCGCCACCCCCGCATCACCGACGAGCCCATGATCTTCCGCTATTTTGTGCAGCCGCTGCCCACCGTGCTGGCCTTTTCCCAGCTCGATGAGCGCGAATTCGTCGCCCGCCGGGTCATTTACGTCAACCACAACATCGACGGCGCCTACATCTTTTCTTCGGGCAAGAACGTGGGCGTTTTCAAGGCCAACGGCTTCCCTGAGGACGTGGGCGAATACTATATGCTAGAAAACTACGAGGCCTATTCCTGGACCTGCCACGGCCGCTACCCGACCAACACGCCGGGCTGGTGGGGCGGCGCCCATCCGTTCGCGCTGCTGGACACCACGGTCGTACACAACGGCGAGATCTCCAGCTATGACGCCAACCGCCGCTTCATCGAGATGTTCGGCTACTCGTGCGACCTGCTGACCGACACCGAGGTCATCACCTACATTATCGACTACCTGGGCCGCAAGCTGGGCCTTACATATGCCGAGATTGCCAACGTCATCGCCGCGCCCTTCTGGTCGACCATCGAACAAAAGGAGCCCGAAGAGCGCGCACGGCTGACCTATCTGCGCAACGCCTTTGCCTCCCTGCTCATCACCGGGCCGTTTTCCATCCTGGTCGGCTTTGAGGGCGGGCTGATGGCCCTAAACGACCGTTTGAAGCTGCGCTCGATGGTGGTCGGCGAAAAGGGCGACACGGTCTATATCGCGTCCGAGGAGTGCGCGGTGCGCATCGTCGAGCCCGACCTGGATACCATCTACGCGCCGCGCGGCGGCGAACCGGTCATTGTGACGCTGAACAAGGGAGGTAATCGGTAATGGCCATCGATTTTCTGTATCCGCAATACGAGGTGGTCCGCAACATGGACCGCTGCATCACCTGCCGCGCCTGCGAACGCCAGTGCGCAAACGAGGTGCATAAATACGACGTGGACTTCGGCTGCATGACGAGCGACGAGAGCAGATGCGTCAACTGCCACCGCTGCGTGTCGCTGTGCCCGACGCGGGCGCTCAAGATCGTCAAGACCGACCACACCTTCAAGGAAAACGCCAACTGGACCGGCAAGGCCATCTCCGAGGTCTACCGCCAGGCCGGCTCGGGCGGGGTGCTGCTCTCGTCCATGGGCAACCCCGAACCCTACCCCATCTACTGGGACAAAATTCTGATCAACGCTTCCCAGGTCACCAACCCCTCCATCGACCCGCTGCGTGAGCCCATGGAAACCCGCACCTTCCTGGGCAAAAAGCCGGGCAAGATTGAGCGCGACGCCCAGGGCAACCTGGTCAACAACATGGGGCCCCAGCTCAAACTCAACGTGCCCATCATGTTCTCGGCCATGAGCTACGGTTCGATCTCCTACAACGCGCACGCATCGCTGGCGCGCGCGGCAGTTGAGCTGGGCACCTACTACAACACCGGCGAGGGCGGCCTGCACGAGGATTTCTATCAGTACGGCCCGCACACCATCGTCCAGGTCGCGTCCGGACGCTTTGGCGTACACAAAGAGTACCTGGAAGCGGGCGCAGCAATTGAAATCAAGATGGGCCAGGGCGCAAAGCCGGGCATCGGCGGCCACCTGCCCGGGCTCAAGGTCGGCCCGGACATCTCCAAGACCCGCATGATCCCGCCCGGCACCGACGCCATCTCCCCGGCCCCGCACCACGACATCTACTCCATCGAGGATCTGCGCCAGCTGGTCTTTTCGCTCAAGGAGGCGACCGAGTACAAAAAACCGGTCATGGTCAAGATTGCGGCCGTGCACAACGTCGCGGCCATCGCATCGGGCATCGCCCGCTCAGGCGCGGACGTCATCTGCATTGACGGCTACCGCGGCGGCACGGGCGCGGCCCCGACCCGCATCCGCGACAGCGTGGGCATCCCGATCGAGCTGGCCTTGGCCGCGGTTGACCAGCGCCTGCGCGACGAGGGCATCCGCGATCAGGTGTCCATCGTCGTGGGCGGCTCCATCCGCAACTCGGGCGACCTTTTGAAGGCCATCGCGCTGGGCGCGGACGCCTGCTACATCGCAACCTCGGCCCTGCTGGCGCTGGGCTGCCACCTGTGCCGCACCTGCCAGGCCGGCAAGTGCAACTGGGGCATCGCCACCCAGCGGCCCGACCTGGTCAAGCGGCTCAACCCGGACATCGGCTCCCAGCGCCTGGTCAACCTGGTCACCGCCTGGGACCACGAGCTCAAGGAGATGATGGGCGGCATGGGCATCAACTCCATCGAAGCGCTGCGCGGCAACCGGCTGATGCTGCGCGGGCTGGGGCTGACCCAAAAGGAACTGGACA
>CAJFUJ010000039.1 GCA_904420185.1 uncultured Butyricicoccus sp.
GTGTACGCCGCGCCGGCTGTGGCCATCATGGTGAACGCCATGGCGAAGGCCATTACCAGCGCGAGAACCTTTTTGACACGTGCATAGTGGACAGAAACAGCGGACAAAACCACGTCGTTTCGCCTGTTTTCCGCAGTATTTCGCACTTTCCACGTAAAAGCATCTTGCGAATGATCGAAAAGCGACCACTATACATAATAATCGGGCTTTAGAATGGTCCATACCATTCTATTTTTTTGCGAAACAACATTTTTTACTTGCCGTTTGTATGTTTTGCAGCTATAATGAGAATAGAGAGGTACTGTACCAATTTTATAGACTTTGGTAAAACCGTTTCGTTCTTTGGTTTTCCATCCCTGTTATGGCATCTCATACACCCTTCCGTCCTGCGGAAGCATTGCTTCCCTCCACGGTATCGCAATCAACCATGCATACCCCGTTTTATTTTTATTAGGAGAAGGGATCAAAAATGGCCAACACATTGCATTCTGTGTCCACACGGACCCGCAGTGGTTCCTGTGCGGGCATGGAAAACAACTTTAAGAAAGCAATTACTGAACTGTTGGTACTTTACCTGCTCAACGAACGCGAGATGTACATTAACGAGATCACCAATGAATTGTCACGCCGCAGCGAAGAATCATTTCAAATTGTTTTCCCTTATGCTGTTATCTATCGTATGCTGAATTTCGGTTACGTGATCGAGACCCAAAAGCATCACGCACCGGATGGCCGTTTGCGCCAGTATTACGGGATTACTGAAGTCGGCACATCCTATCTTGAGGAGCTCTTGGCATCTTATCTGCGCTTCTCAGATGGGGTGGCCAAAATTTTGACCAGCTCTTTGCGTGGTCGAGCACTCCGTCCGCTTCAAAACGGATAAATCCTTTGTTGTCACAGTATCACTTGTGGAAAATGCGCTCCTGTCTAGGCAGGAGCGCATTTTTAACACTTCTGTTTTCAATTAAAGATACAGGGCCACCGCTCGCTTTCCGAACACCGGCCTTTTACACCGTTTTATTCTACCAATTTATTCCCGCAGCTAACGCAAAACCGCGCGCCTGCCTGGTTTTTGGCCCCGCAAGCCGGGCAGAACATCCCCGGCGCAGCCTGCGCCGCCTCAGCAGTTGCCACCGGCTGGGTTCCCAGTAACTGTTTTTCTTCTGCACGCACCTGCTCCATCCGCCGGTTTTGCTCGTCAATTGCTTTTTCAATGCCGCAGATCTCCCCACACACCTGCTCAAACCGCTCCCGGTTGAGCGTGCCTGCCTTCCACATTTCATACATCTCTCCGCCCAACTGATGGATGAGGGCAGTTTGCTGCTTTTGCAGGCCCTGGATCTGTGCCTTAATCCGGCTTATTTCCACCATAGACTCAGATTTTACGCTGACAGTTGCAATCCCTCGGTCAAAGGTATTTTTCAGCTTTTCCAGCATATGTATCCCTTCTTTCATCATAATTCTGGCGGTACTGATACCGCTGATCACCCCATTTTTAATATCATAGCATCAAACCCTATTCCTTGTAAAGCCCACTTTGCTTTGTGTGACACATTCCAATTCGGTTAAAATGGTTGGAACACCCTTTGCATGATGCAGGATATTTGGTATAATTCATATTGTATAGGCTGTGGAAATGGCCTAGATTCCAGGGAAAAGAGGGTGCTTTTGAGATGCTTTCGACCTGCGGCCTTACCAAACGTTATCATGGGCAGACCGTCTTACATCCCGCCAGTCTGACACTCGCTCCGGGGGAAGCAGTCGGCATTGCGGGGGCAAATGGGTCTGGAAAATCAACCCTACTAGCCATCTTAGCGCAAACCCTTGCGCCAGACAGCGGCTCCATCGAAGAGGACGGCCGGTCTGTGTTGGGGGACCGGGCTTTTTTGCGCGCATGTGTGGGGTATGTTCCGCAAACCGACAGTCTGATTCCCGAGCTCACCGCTGGAGAACAGCTTTCCCTTTGGCAGCGGCTCACCGGCCGGCCAGCCGCACGCGACCGTGTCCTATCCGATTTACTCGATCTGGATGCGCTACGGCGCAAACCCATCTGGAAGCTGTCCGGTGGTATGCGCAAACGCCTGAGCTTTGCGCTGGCGCTTGCAGGTTCGCCGCGCTACCTCATCATGGATGAAGCGTTCGCGGCATTGGATCAAGGCTACCGTGGTCGTTTGGAAGACTGGTTGCGCGGCTATACCGCGCAGGGTGGCGCACTTCTTTGGTGCAGCCATGAGCCCGACGAATTGCAGCGTCTATGTACCCGCATTCTGTCCCTGGAGGCGGGGCGGCTGATGCCGCTTGCGCCGCACGCCTGAAAAAGAGGAGGTTTTTGTATGTTTTGTCCCAATTGCGGGGCGCAACTCCGTGACGGCGCCAAATTCTGCGCCCAGTGCGGCGCGCCTGCACCCCAAGTAGACGATCCGCCGTCTGTGCCCCCGACATCCGAACCCACCGCCCCCCAAGCGCCGCAGTCCGCGCCTACGGATGAATCCGCCCAAGCTGCCCCTGTCAATGAAGCGGCTTCAGCGGACGAAGCGCCGCAGCCCGCGGATGCAGCCACGCCCGAGCCCCAAGCCGCACCTGCCGACGCGGCCGCTTCGGAAACCGAAACACCACCGATTGCTGGCCAACCCACGGAACAGGCCCCCGCGTCTCCTATTCTGCGCTGTTCCCACGACCTGCTACAAAAGCAACAGGCTGGCGCTACGACTTCCTCCGTCCCTGCCACCGGCGAACCCATCTTGGGCCAACGCCGCCATGGTTTGGGCATTGTCATCGGCCTGATCGCAGCCGTAGCTGCGGTAATTGCGGTGCTTGCGCTGTTTGTCGTCCCTTCGGTTGTCCAAATGGCCAGCCCAAAGGCCTACTTGGGTGCATGTGCTAGCCGAACCATGGAAAACTATACGGCTGCTTGGGAAAATGCAGCCAAGCAGCTCGGTGTAGACGGATTGGCCGACGCGATCCGCGAGGAGCGTATGGGCTACCGCATCAGCGGCTCCATTGTCAACGCCTTGGATGAACCTATGCTCTCGGGTGCCGGCTTTACCATGGACGCCCAAGTCGATTATGATGAACAGGAAGCCGCCGCCGCACTCTCGGTGCAGTACGGCGCGATTGAATTGGGAACCTTACATCTGTATCTCAAAGACGATCTTGTCGCCGCCGGTTCTCCGCAACTGACCAACGGCCAGTTCTATGGGGTGCATACCGAAACTCTAGGCCAGGACATCCAAGCCGCCAGCTGGGGTGCACAGGCCGACCCAGCACTCGCTTCGCTGCACTTCAATCTGTTTGACCTCGCTGAGGTCTATATGGACCCCAAGAGCGTTCTGAGCGACGACACATACGACGCCTTGCAAGATGCGACCACCGATCTATTGTCTGGTTCTGATGTTGAAAAACTCGGTGATCAGACGCGTACGGTCAACGGCCAAAGCGAAACGCTCGAGTTCTTTGCCATTACCCCCGAGCCCGCAGCAGTGAGCGCATACATCTCCCAATGCGCCGAACTCATTTTGGCAGACCCCGACCTATACGACGCTATGGAGCCTTTCCTGTCCATCCAGGCCGCACAGCAGGGAACCACGCCTGATGCGCTCTTTGCAGAGTTGACCAATGAGGTCCGGACCAGCCTAGCTGATCCTTCTTTCACCCAGACTATGTCTCAGCTTGCCAGCCGTCTAGAAGTTGGTGTGCGCGACAAGCAAATCGGCTACCTGGGCCTGACCCTGACCGACCAGACCTCGGCGCAGAGCTTTTCGGTCATCGCAGAGCTGGGCACCCCGGATTCCCTCATTGATGCGCTGAGCTTGACCATGACCGACGGCAGTGCCTCCTATACCCTGTCCTCGCGCGGCAACCACGCGGCGGCCGACGGCGCATTTACCGATCAGACCACGATCCTGCTCAATGGCAGCCCGGCGGCAACCCTATCGACCAATTGGAACACCGATTCCGGTGCCTTTTCCTTCGCGGCCGTCATGCCGGATGCCAATTTGACTGCCACCGGCACCTTGCAAGCCGATTCCCAGTCGATGAACGCACAACTTGATCAGGTTTCTCTTTCGAGTGGCGGCGAGACGCTTGCACTTTCACTTGAGTATGCGCTTGAGCGCGGCACAGATTTCGCCTTTTCCGCCGAAGATGCACAAATTATCACCCAAATGACCCTGCCCGAACTGAACAGCTTGGGCGAGCAAATCTCGTCCAATGCCCAGGCTTCCATCCTCGGCCTACTCAGCGCGGGCGCATTCTTCTAAGTGATGCGCGCCTATGGGGCCGGGCTAATCCTGGCGTTTGCCCTCATACGCCGCCGTCTGGCGTTGCTGGCGCTTGCCGCGCTGCTCATCGCACTGTCCGGCCAGGTTGCATCCCGGGCCTTGGCTGACGCCTTCCAAAATCCGGCTGGGGCCCTGGCCGGACTGCGCATCGCGGTATCTGGTCCGGGTGCGCAGTCGGCCGTCCGCTTGGCCGGGCAAATGGAGGACATCCGTGCCTATTGCACCTTCGTGGCCGCGCAAGACGAACAGGACGCTCGCGCGCTGGTAGAACATGGCGAGGTTTCGGCCGCTGTACTGTTGCCCGACGGCTTTTTGGACAGCATTTATTCGGGCGACAATCTGGCTCCCACCCTGCTCATCGATGACAGCCGCCCGCTCGAGGGGTATCTGGCTCGTTGGGCCGGCGAGTGCGCCATCGGCCTGCTGATGGACGCTCAAACCGGCGTGACGGCTGTCCGCGAAGCCTATATCGCCGGGCGCGCAGACGGCATGCAGCCGGAAAAATCGCGCAAGCAGACCATCGAGGAAATCAATCTGGTGTATATCCAAGCTGCCCTGTCCCGCTCGGATGCCTACCGTGTACAGACGGTCAGCGCAACCGGTGCACTCGCCCCAGGCGACCATTACGCACTCTCGGCACTCGCATATCTCGCGCTGCTCGGCGGTACGGTATGCTTTCCCCTGTTCGATGAGCGCAGCAGGCGCGGCTTTCTATGCCGGCTGGAGGGCGCTGGACAGCCATTGCTCACGCTGCGCCTGGCTAGTTTAACCGTTTGTGCGCTGTTGCTGGCGATGGTTACCGGCGTCCCACTCGTCCTATTGGGCGGATTCAGCTTTGCCGGCGTAGCGGCGGGTGCAGTGTTTGCCGCTGGGCTGGCTGGCGTGTGCGCTGCGCTCACTGGTCATGCCAGCGGGACCTCACTCACCATCTTTCTTGTGGCGACGGTGTCGCTATTCGTAGCCGGAGGCATTTTACCGCCAGCACTGTTGCCCGCGCCGCTACGCACCCTATTGCCTGGCAGCCCGGTGCGGCTGCTGGCGCTCGCTTTGAGCCCGGCGTGTGGCTATGCACCGCAGCCGCTGGCTACGGGCGTACTAGCCGGTCTTGGCCTACTCTTGTGGGCGCTGACCCTTTGGGTGGCACACAAACGGCATCGAACGGGGGTGCGCACATGAGCTTTGGTTCCAGCTTACTGTTGGGGTTTGCTCGCTTGCGGCGGAAACCATTGCGCCTGCTCGGTGTGCTGCTCATGCCACTGGCCGTGCTTATCGCCGGGCTATTCGTGCCGCAGGACAGCCTTAATACGCCGCTTGAAGCTGGTATCTCCTTGCCCGAACAATCCGAACAGGCCCAGGCGCTTTGGCAACGTCTGAACACAGGCGATCCGGCCTATGTTTCCTTTCATTTGGCGGATGAGGAGGAGATTTATGAGCAGGTTGCAGCTGGGAAATGGGTGTGTGGCTTCATTTTGCGTCCGGACTTTGACAGCCTTTTGTCTTCCGCACAATCCGTCGTGCTGGCCGATGTTGTGCAGACACAGGCTGAAACCATGGCCCCCCTCTTATGTGAGGCCTTTTCGGCAGCGGTCTACCACCTGCGCGCGCCCGAGCTGGCTGCCACCTATGCTGCACAAAATGGTCTGGCAGATGGCGCCACACTAGACGCAGTCCGCGAAACGGTGGCAAATGGTGCGCCACACGCCATGCAGCTGCGCACCGTGACCGTGGACGGGCAAGCCGAGCAAGCCGCCCAGCCCGGCGCTGCAACCGCGCGAGCCGCCTGCCAAGGGTTCATCGCGATCTTTTTGTTTTTCGCTGCCCTATTGTTGGCGTCCGAGCTGGACGGGGTACGGCAAGAAGGCTGGTTTTCCCGGACTGCGGCGTTCACTGGCCGTTTTCCCCTGCAAGCCGGGTTGGCGTTGGCGCAAATGCTCCCCTTAGCTGTGGCAGCGGGGGTGGCCCATGCGCTGGGCGAGCACTTTTTTGCCGGTACGCTCAGCTTGGCAGATTTATCTGCCTTGGCCGGTTATGGATTTTGCTTAAGCAGCTTTGCCCTTTTTTTGGGCCAGGTTCCCGGCATCCGTCAGGGGTTATCCGCACTTCTCCCCTTTGTTCCCGCTGTGTGCCTGCTGCTATGCCCGATTTTCTTTGACGTTGCCAACTTTTTCGCCCCCGCTGCCCTCATCTCCCACCTATTGCCTCCCACCTGGTTGCTGGACGCGTTTGCCCACCCGCTCCCCGATTGCTTATGGTTGTGGGGTATGGGTCTAGCGTTTGCCGCAGCGGCGATGTTTTCCAGGCGTCTGATCCCCTAGGGCCCTGTGCCCCTGGGGATACATGGAAGCCATGCGCCCCTTTCGCGCATGGCCGCCATGTATCCCCATTCAGAAAGGAAGCGAGAACCACTATGTTTTGTATCTTTTGCGGTGCGCAGCTGCCCGAAGGCGCAAAGTTCTGCACACGCTGTGGCAAGCCTGCTCAAAGCTCTGCGGCCGCTCCTACCCATAACCCTTCTTCTCCCGCCAGTGTTCCCGTACAAAAAACCGTTCCTGTCCCTTCCCATAAAAACCGTTGGGGGGTAATTTTACTACTTGCGATTGTACTGTTGATCGTAGCCGCTCTAGTCGGTGCGCTGATGATTTTCCACCCTTGGTCGGCTGATTTGGCCAATCCGCAGAACACGATTCTTTTCCCTTCCACCCCGAGTTCTGAGCCAGCTGACGATGTACAACAAGATCCACTTGCGGCCCAAGATGCCGACTGGAGCATCTACGACGGCAACTGGTCGGCCGGTGCATACCGGTTTTCCCTGCTGACACAGGGGAATGAGCTTACAGCAACCCTCCTGTTGGATAGCCCCGTACAGTTCTCCTACGACCTGTCCCTATTGGACGCCTATCCACTGCTGGTCTGCCAAACATGTACACTGCGGCTATTCCCCTATCCGGACGGTGCGCTGCGCGTTTCCATCGACGGAGAGCAGGTTGTAGACGCCATCCGCTCCAATAACCTCCCGCCACAGGTGAGCGCCAACGAAATCCCCACCCTCAACGCCTCGGACAGCGGTTACCTGTTCTATTCCCCCTCCACTGGCACCCGCTCGACCAATGGCAACATTCCAGACGATCAACCCGATCTACACTTTTGGCCGCTCGATCAGTTCGCCATCTCAACCGCTGACTTGGACCGCCTGACCCGCGAGGAGATCGACATCATCCGCAACGAGGCCTTCGCCCGCCATGGCTATGTGTTCACCAGCGACGGTTGGATGGATTTCTTTGACGATTATACCTGGTATACGCCTGATCCCTCCTTCACTGAAAACGGTTTTTCCGCGCTGGAGCGGCAGAATATCGATACAATCGCCAATTATGAGGAATCAAAAGGGTGGATATAATGCCCGCCATCTCTCGCGCATCGCCGGAGATGGCGGCTCGCACCCACTTAGCCAGGATGGCACAGCCGGCCAATCCGGCGTATCAAAAAAATCATTGCGGGCGTTGCCCAAGCGCTGATCCAGTGACGGGCCGCCGACGTTTAGGAGATGGATTTCCCACTATGTTTGACCAACTCGACACCATTATCAACCGTTTTGACGAACTGGAAGCCCGTTTGGCGGCGCCTGGACTCTACGACGATCCGGCGGTTGCGGCTGAACTGCTCCGCGAACACGGCGATCTCGCCCCCTTAGCGCAGACGGCGCGCGCCTACCAGGCCGCCAGACAGCGGCGCGAAGAGGCTGAAGAGATGCTGTCTGACCCCGATTTGCGGGAACTTGCCCAAGAGGAACGCCGGCAGGCCAGCGAGGAACTGGACCGTCTGGGCGAAGAGCTCAAGATTTTACTGCTGCCCCGCGACCCGAATGACGGGAAAAACATCATCGTCGAGATCCGCGGCGGGGCCGGCGGTGAGGAATCGGCCCTGTTTGCGCACTCACTCTACCGGATGTATACCATGTACGCCGAAAAGCGCGGCTGGACGGTCGAACCCATCAGCATGAATGAGACCGAGCTGGGCGGCTGTAAAGAGGTGATCTTTCAGATTTCCGGCGAACAGGTCTATTCGCGCATGAAATTCGAATCCGGCGTCCACCGTGTGCAGCGGGTGCCCGAAACCGAAAGCCAGGGCCGGGTTCACACCTCGACCGTTACGGTCGCTGTGCTGCCCGAGGCCGAGGAAGTGGATTTTTCCATCAATCCGGCTGATCTGAAAATCGACACCTTCCGCTCCTCGGGCGCAGGCGGTCAGCATATCAACAAAACCGAATCTGCCATCCGCATCACCCACCTGCCCACTGGCATGGTGGTGGAGTGCCAGGACGAGCGCAGCCAGCACAAAAACAAAGACAAGGCTATGCGTGTATTGCGTACCCGGCTTTATGAAGCTGAGCTGGAAAAACAAAACGCTGCAATTGCGGCCGATCGCAAAAGCCAGGTCGGCACTGGCGACCGCGCCGAGCGGGTGCGCACCTACAATTTCCCGGAAAATCGGGTGTCCGACCATCGCATCAAGCTGACCCTCTACAAACTCAGCCAATTTATGGACGGTGATTTGGATGAAGTCATCGATGCGCTCATTGCTGCGGATACAGCAGCCAAACTGCAAGCCCAAGACGCATAAAAAGTGCTGGAGCCCTTTTGAAAAAGAGCTCCAGCACTTTTTTATATTCCCGTTGTGCAAACGTCATTGGTTCAGCAAAATGCTCAGGATCTGCGCAAACTGGGCGCGGGTGAACGTCTGCTGGGTGTTCAGCTGCCCGTCCGAGCCGACGACCAGCCCGGTTTTGACGCACAGCGCCACGGCGGCACGACGCCCATTTGGCACCGTGTTGGCATCGCTGAACTGGCTGAGCTGGGCGGTGATTTCCTCCTCGCTCAGCGTCTCCTCCCCTTGACGGTACATGACATTGGCCAGAACCTGCATGGCGTCGGCCCGCGTCATGGCCACTGTATAGCCGATCGGGCTGCCCAGGCCCTCCATCAGCCCGGCGCGTTGAGCAGCCGTCGCTTCGATGTAGTACCAGGGTGCGCCGTCTGGCGGGGCAATGCTGCTGGTGTCAATATCCAAAAAGCGTACCATAATCGCCGCGATTTCCGCCCCTGTGATGGCATTATCCGGCTGGAAGTTTTCGCCGCTGCCGTACATCAGCTCGGCCTCGCTGACCGTGCGGATGGCCTCATATGCCCAGTGGGTTTCGGGCACATCGGCATAACCGGTGTATTGTTCCAACGAGCCGATTGCATAGCTGTTGAGCGCGCGGTAGCATTCAGAATCCTTGCGCAACACCCCATCCAGCTGGGTAAAGGTCAGCGTATACTCGGTCGAAGTGGGTGAGCGCTGCCCTTGGGCGCTATCCTGTGGCACGTTGTAGAAAAAGCTCACGCCGCGGTCGGTGATACGCGGATAGCTGAACAGATAAAAGGGGATGTCCTCAGGCAGCAGATCCTGCACGGTTTCCGCATAGTCGCTGGTAAATAGGTCGCGCACCGCCGAATAGGTTTCGCCGGTCGCCAGGTCGATGGCGATGTTGTCATTCCAGATGACGGCGCCATCCCCTTGGCCGCTCACGCAGTCGGCCCAAACCACCAACAACCTACCAACCTGCCGCACGCCATAGGTTCCTGTCAACGACAGACGCTGTGCCGAGGACGAGGGGCCCTCCAAAAAGAAATTCTCAATTGCATTGTTGACCTTGGTCTGCACGGTGCGGTCGGACAAGCCGGACACCACCGGATAGGTCAGATACCAACCGTATTCCTGACCGCTCGCATCCACGCCCAGGTATCTCTCATAGGTTGTGCTGGTGATCCGGCAATATTCCAAATCATAGGACCGCACTGGCGAATACAGCGTCTGGTTGTCGTGCAAGCGGATGTACTGCCGCACACCGCCAATGGTCACCAGCACTACATCGTCTGTGAGAATCGTGGGATTTTCCGCATTCGCGAGCTTGGTAATGTAGCCACCCACTTTGGAGAAGAAAATAATCCCGTTGTCCATGGTGCCATGCCAAGCGATGCCGTGCGAAATGGTGTCAAATCCGCCCACATACACATAGGTACGGTAAATCAGCGAACCGTTTGCATCGATTGCCGCGACCGAACCATCGTCAGCGCGCGCCGCATATACACCCTCTCCCATATAAGATAGGTAGTTGTATTGGAAGGATACCGCTTGTTCGCCCGCCAAATCCAAAATACCCCAGCGGTTATTTAAGCGGGCAGCCGCATAGCCGTCCTGAAAGGTAGATACTTCCTGGTAAATATAATCGGTCAAGAAAGCGCCGGTCAACACGGTCACCGGTTCTTCTTCCTGTGGCGTCTGCCCTTCCGCCGGTTCTTCTTGCTGTTCACCTTCATCCTGCACGGTTGTCCGGGTCAGCTGGTAGAGCGCCTGGCGGTTGCCATTGCTGAGGACCATGAGTTTGCCACCATAGACCTCCATATACAAGGGCGTTGCGCCAGCAGGCAGCATGGTTTCGGTACCTGCTGTATCGATCACCGCATAACTGTGGCTATCCGCCCGTTTTACCACCGCATAGCCTTCCGAGAAATTGCCTGCCTGCTCGTAAACAGGCGCAATGACCTGGGTGCCATCGGTTGAGATATAGCCCCACAGCCCGTTTTCATCCTGCACCGCGAGCAGGCCTTCTTCGGAGAAAAAGCCCTGCGCGCCTGCAATCTGTCCGAGTTGCTGGCCCTGTTTGTCAAAGTAAATGGTATAACTGTCATAGCGAAATGCAATGGCATCCTCACCGAACTCCACCTCATTGGGCGCAGCCCGGAATGAAACCACCACATTGCCTGTTTCGTCGATCACTGCCACACAGCCTGTGCTGTCGGTCACTGTTGCAAAGCCTTCCTCATTAAACGCCGAAGCGCTTGCATATTGATACGGGATAGCCTGACCGCCGGATTCATCCATATAGCCCCAGCTTGTAAAACCATCTGCCGCAATGGATTCCACCGGAAATAGATCTGCCGCCGAGGCAGGTAAAACAAACATTGCTGCTGCAAACAGAATCGACAAAAGGTATTTTTTCATGAAAAGGACCCCCTTGTCGCTTGATTTCTTAATAAAATTATACCGTTTCCCGGCGTGATCAGCAAGGGCTGCAACCAAAGTGAAATATTACATTCTTACGACATACAAAAATCGGGATTTGGCTTGAATGCGGGATTTTCCATGCCAAAAAAGTGCAAAAAAAATCGTGCACCGGTGTTTTCCGGTGCACGGTTTTCAGCATTTTGTCAATGAACGTCTGGCAAATTCTTTTTAGCTTCCTCGGGGACACGGATGGGGCCGCAGCCTGCGCAGCGGGCACAGTCGTGCATACACGCCATCGGGTCATCCGGGTCTTCTTCGCGGCAAAGCGCCAAGATCCCTGGGTCACCCTGCTGCTCCCCGACCAAAAATTTGGCTGCCGCTTCCTCGGCTGGGCCGGTGACGCCGGGCACCAGCACAACGCCCAGCATTTCCAGCGCGTTGCGCATCGCAATGCCCAGCCCGCCGCAGATGAACACATCAGCTTGGGTTTTGCTCATCAACGTCAGCATCGTGGTCGAGCTGAAGCCCGGCATATCTAACAGCTCTTTGGCCGTAGGCTGCCCATTTTCGGCGGTGAGGATCAGAAACTGTTTGCAGCCATTTGCATCAGCAACCAGACCGTCCGCATAGGCGATGACAATTTTCATCGGTCCACCGCCTTACTGCATGGCTTCCAGCGCGCGCATGACGCCGTGCAGCGCATCGGGAAGCTTGACGTCCTCAATTTCCCCACGGTCGACTGCTTCGGCCAGCTTGGGGTCAAGCGGCAGCTTGGCTAACACCGGCAGGCCGTATTCCTCGGCCACGCTGTCCACCTTACTCTTTCCAAACAGTTCGATTTTTTTGCCGCAGTCCGGGCAGGCCAGATAGCTATAATTTTCTACGATCCCCACAATCGGCACATCCATCATCTTGGCCATTTTGACGGCTTTCCCGACAATCATGCTGACCAAGTCCTGGGGCGAAGTCATGACCAAAATTCCATCTACCGGGATCGACTGGAACACAGTCAACGGCACATCGCCGGTGCCGGGCGGCATATCGACGAACATGTAGTCCACATCCTGCCAGATGACGTCTGACCAAAACTGCTTGACCGTTTCCGCAATAATGGGGCCGCGGTACACAACCGGATCGTCGGTATGTTCGAGCAAAAAGTTGATCGAGATCATATCGATGCCGGTTTCAGTGGTTTTGGGCAGGATGCCCCCCTCGCAGCCCTCTAGCTTTCCGGACATCCCAAATGCCTTGGGGATAGACGGCCCGGTGATGTCGGCATCCAAAATTGCAGTGTGGTAGCCCTTGCGGCACATGCCCACCGCGAGCATGGAGGTCGCCAGACTTTTGCCGACGCCACCCTTGCCGGAAACGACTGCGATGACCTTTTTAATACTTGAAAGTTTATTGGGCGCGACAAGCAGGCTCTCCGGCTGGCCGCAGGATCCTCCGCACGATTCGCAGTTATGCGAGCAACCCATGATTCAAACACTCCTTTTGATGTACGGTTGTACTATAGTATACCGTATTTTATGGCGTTTATCAATCGCACACCCGGTTGTTAGCTGAAATAAACTGAGATTCTGCACAACAGGTCTTAACAGCTTTTACTGCATCCGGCCGTTCGCCGTGCGCTGGAACAAGCGATGTTCCTCTAAATATATAACATTTTATCTGTCCAAATTTTATATCTTTCATTTTCAATTCTACAAGTCTATATTCAGGAGTATTGCACAAAAATGAATCGATAGATTCATAAGTATTGTACAATAAATCCGCTTGCATTTTTGAAAAGATCGATTATAATATAGGTGAAAAGAAAAAAAGAACCCCCCTGAAATGCATTGGGGAGCCCTGAATGGAGGTCTATATAATGAACAAAAAGTCTTATCTTTCCCGTCTGGGCGAACTCTGTGAGTCAATGGCCATGGCAAACGGTGTGATGAATGCCGGCCTGGCAATGCACCGTAAGAGAACCAAGTAAGTTTGCCCAATCAAAACGAGCGGTCCACCAGCCCCCAGCTGGTGCCCGCTCGTTTTTTTATTAGGCGCAACAAGGCATTATTCGCCTACCGAATCCCCGTCTTCTTCCTTGAGCTTTTCCAAGTAGCCACCCAGCTTGCCCAGCCCAAACATCAGCACGATCATCAGGCCATATTTGAAAGCCGGGTTGTCCAGCACCTCACGGATGCCCAGCGACAGCTTATCGTTCAGCAGGCCGAGGATGCCCAGCAAAATATAACCAAAGGCTAAGCCCAAAATACCGCCACGCCACACGCCGGCGGTAAAACGGCCCATATACAGTCGTTTCTCCTCTGCCGGGGCTTCCTCCTCTTGCTCGTCGTTCTCCGAAAGGCTGTCCACCTGTTCGGGTTCCGCCGGGTCAAGGCCGGTTTTCTGCTCCTCCTGTTCCGGTGCAGTCCGGACTTCTTTCTCTTCCATGCTCGCACACGTCCTTTCAAGGGGTTAGGACAATTATACCAAAGTTTTGCGGTTTCGACAACCGTTTTCCGGCGGGTAAATCTGGAAAGCCAAATTTTCTACTCTCCGATGATTTTAATCAGCGCATGTTTGCGGCGTTTGCCGTCAAATTCATAGTAGAAGATTTGCTCCCAGGTACCAAAGTCCAGCTGCCCTGCGGTAATCGCGCACACCACTTCTCGACCCATGACGGTGCGTTTGAGGTGGGCATCGCCGTTGTCCTCATAGCCATTGTGGTGGTAGCGGGAATAGGGCTTTTCCGGGGCTAAGCCCTCCAGCCAAGTTTCAAAATCCTGATGCAGCCCAGGCTCGTCATCATTGATGAACACCGAAGCTGTGATGTTCATGGCGTTGACCAACACCAACCCCTCCTGGATACCGCTTTCCTGGATGGCCTGCTGCACGTCCTGCGTGATATTGACCAGCCCGCGACGGGTGGGAAGTTGGAAAAACAGTTCTTTTCGATAACTTTTCACCGATTTTTCTCCCTTCAAATATCTGTATTCTAGTTTTGTTGAACAAATGCGAAAACCGAGCTGTTTGACAAGGCGGGTTCATACGAAAATCCCTCCCATGCAAATTGGGTCAAGCCCTCCGGGCAGTCGATGCGCTCTCGGATGAGATAACGCGCCATTTGCCCCCGTGCCATCTTGGCCAGGGTGGCGATCTGCCGCAACTTGCCGCGCCGGTAGGTCAAAAACTCGCAGGAAATCCACTGCGCATCCGGCGGCAGATGGGCTGAAACCGCCCGGCTGTACTCCTTGGACGCAAGATTGATGACCGGTTCGCCGGTTTGAAACAGCTCTTTTGCCAGACGATCGCCCCAAAATGCGTACAGCGGCTGCCCGCCCGGCTTGTGCGCCATCTCCAGCCGGTATGGCCAGATGGCGTCCAGCGGCCGTAAAACCCCGTACAGGGCGGACAGGATGCGCAGATGCGCCTGTGCGAAAACGAGATCCGCATCGGTCAGCGTGGCGGCGTCCAAATTTTTGTAAGCCAACCCGTCATAGCTGAACACCGCTGGCACGCCGCCTGCTGGTTGCCAAGCGGACAAATCATGGCATGTTTTGAGTGCGAGTGCAGGACTGACCCCCATCAGGCTTTCTATTTCATAGGGCGCCAACCGATGCAGTTCCTCCCAAAGCTCCTCAGCCTGCGCCAAAAAGCGGGGGGCAGTTGTTTCTGGCGCAATGCGTGCGCAGGTGCGCATATTTTTCGCAGGGGATAAAATCCACAACATCCGGCGTTCCTCCCTTGGTCGGTTTGTCTTCATTGTAACCGAAATCCCCTGGCTGCGCAAGAGGAGGTTCCATCATACCAGTGTATGATCGGCCTGGCGCTGTTACCGCTACGCCTTATGATGCAAAAATCCCCGGTATCTTCGACGGAACAACCGTCTAGGATACCGGGGTTTTGTCTGTTTTAGCCCTCGTATGCGGCAACAATCTCACCGATGAACATGGTGTGGATGTCCTTATCCGGATACCACTTTTCGAACGCAGCCTTGTCTAGGAAGTTTTCCTCAGGCATGAGATCCTTGTACATCTTGCGGCAGACCAGGGTCAGCGCCGCCTCGGCAAAGGTGGGATAGCCTTCGGGCGTAAACACCGGGGTCAGGCCGGCGCCTGCCATTTTGTCGATGTCGCGGCCCGATTTGGATCCCAGCACGCCCAGCTCCTTCTTGTAGCCGTCCTTGAGGAAGATGAGGGTGTAGCAGTCGTTTTTGTCCATGAACTCCAGCGTATAGCGGCTCTGGCGCACATACACGGTGGTCACATCGGTGCCCCACAGCTCGCCGAAGCCACCCCAGGACACGGTCATCATGTTGAAGTCGCCCTCCTTGCCACTGGCCAGCAGCGCCCATTCGTCGCGCAGCTTGCGGCTAGGGTTGAAGGACAGCGCCGCTACATCAATTTTGTTCATCAGGAATCTCCTCCTTTAAATAATTTACAATTTTCTGCGCAGTTTCATCTCGTTCCACTCGTCCTTGGAGATGAGGATCTGCCGCGGTTTGGAGCCCTCAAAGGGGCCGACAATGCCGCGCTCCTCCATCTGATCGACGATCCGCGCCGCGCGGGCGTAGCCCAGTTTCAGGCGGCGTTGCAGCATCGAAACCGAGGCTTGCCCGCCTTCCATCACGACATCGATGGCGTCCATGAGCATATCGTCCTCGTCCTCGGACAGTCCGTCCAGCGAACCACCACCCGACTCGGTCGCTTCGGCCTGCTTTTCGATGTGCTCTAGGATCTCCTCATTATATTCAGCTGTCGAGGTGGACTTGATAAATTCGATGACATTTTCGATCTCCTCATTGGAGATAAAGCAGCCCTGGATGCGCTGTGGCTTGCCCTCGCCCAAGGGCGCATAGAGCATGTCACCCTTGCCGATCAGCTTTTCGGCGCCTGTGGTGTCCAAAATGATGCGGCTTTCGATCTGGCTGGCCACCGCAAAGGCGATACGCGAGGGGATATTGGCCTTCATGATGCCGGTGATGACGTCGGCCGAGGGCCGCTGGGTGGCGACGATGAGGTACATCCCCGCTGCACGGGCCTTTTGCGCGATGCGGCAGATGGAGGTTTCGACCTCCTTGGCAGCGACCATCATCAGGTCAGCCAGCTCGTCAATGACAATCACGATCTCAGGTAGGGTCTGGTAGGTTTCGAGCGGTGCGACCGCTTCCCCATCCACTGTGATCGGGGGCGCGTCCTGCTGTTCGGCTTTCTTTTTACGCATCAGACGGTTGTAATCCTCCAGTTTACGCACCTGGTGGTCGGCAAACAGCTTATATCGCCGCTCCATCTCCCCCACCGCCCAGTTGAGTGCACCGGCCGCCTTACGCGGGTCGGTGACGACCGGGATGAGCAGATGTGGGATGCCGTTGTAATTGCCCAGCTCGACCATTTTGGGATCAACCATAATCAGCCGGACCTCTTCGGGTGTGGATTTATACAGCAACGAAATCAACATGGAGTTGATGCACACCGATTTGCCCGAACCGGTCGTGCCTGCGATGAGCAAGTGGGGCATTTTGCCGATATCCCCGACCACCGGTGCGCCAGTGATATCCTTGCCCACACAAAAGGACACATGGCTTTTGGCGTTCTTGAACGCGTCGGCTGCGATGACATCATAAATGGGGACCATGGTGTTGGTTTTGTTGGGCACCTCGATGCCGATGGCCACCTTTTCCGGGATAGGGGCGATGCGCACCGACACCGCGCCCAGGGCCAGTGCAATGTCATCGGACAGGCCAGTCACCCGGCTGAACTTGACGCCGGGCGGGATGGTCACCTCAAAGCGGGTGACCGTCGGGCCGCGCACGATGCCAATGATCTGTGCTTCAATGTTAAACGACTGCAAGGTATCGACCAACCGGTGGCTGTATTCGCTCAGCTCGGCCTGATAGTTGCCGGCCTGCGTGCGTGGTGGCTGCTTGAGCAGGCTCAGCTGTGGATAGCTGTATACCGGCGGTGGGGCCTGCTGGCTGGCGTCCATTTGCGCCGCCATGGCCGCGTGCTCACGCTCCTCCTGCTTTTTCTGGTCAGCCTTGGAGAGCGGTTTTTCCTCCTCCCACGGCGGCAGGACGTCTTGGATCGGCTCGGCTGCGGCAATCGGCTCCGCGGGCGCTTCTGTCCCTTCCTCCGGGAGTACCTCCTCCGGCTTTTGCTGCTTGTCCGGCTTATTGCGCAGCAGCGACAAAATATCACCAAAGGGGTCGCCTTTCTTTTTGTCGGGTACCGGCTCGGCCAGGACAGGCGGTTCGGCAGCCGGGACGGTTTCCTCCTCCCCATCCAGTGGGATATCAAAGGAGGCCCTCGCCTGGCGCTTGGCCTTGTGCGCGGCTGCAAGCTCGTGGACGTTTGGTAAGGTCGCAGGCGCTTCATACTTTTGCCGTTCATCCTCGTCGGCATACTCGTATTCGATTGGGCGCAGTGCATTGTAAATGGTCTGCGGCGTCAGACGGAAAATCACCATCACATCGGCCAGCAGCAGCAAAATGCACACCAGCAGTGCGCCCACCGAAGAGAGCGCCCACGCCAGCAGACAATACAAGCCGCCCGCCAGCAGGCCGCCAGAATGCAGCTGCATCCCGCTTTCGAGCAGCTCATTTACCGTAGTAAATTGTCCGGCACGCAGCATCGCGTGGGCCATGCCACCAAAGAAAACTGGAAATAGTGCAATCGCCCCAGCGCGTAGCCGCACCGGCCCTTTCCGCCGGCTAATGAGCAAGGCGGCCAACGCGAAGAGGGCAGCTGGCAGGATATAGAGCCCATAGCCGATCAGACTGCCCAAACCGGTGCGTGCCATACGCAGCAATACGCCGTCGCTCTGCACCACGGTCAACAGGGCCAATATGCCTAGGATTCCATAGATGATTCCCCAGACCGGGCGCGGCAAATAGCTGTCCGGCGCGGCATCCGGCGCACGGTTTTGGGAGGGGCGCTTGCGCGCGGTGGATGTGGATTTTTTGCGTTTGGTCTGTGCCAAAATATCACCTCGTCTGGCGGTATAGAAAAACTTTTCAGAAAACATTGCGCATGGTATGCGGCCCTACGGCTACACATACCAATACAAATTTATCATACCACATTTTTGCGCACATTTCCAGGCGAAAATACGTTTACTGCCAAAACAAAAAGCTGCCAAGAGCCCAATGGCCCTTGGCAGCAAAGATGTTTATTTTATTTCGGCTTACTTGCTGGCCTTGGCTTCGCGAACAGCCTCGATCATCATGGGAACAACCTTGAACAGGTCGCCGCAGATGCCGTAGTCGGCTA
>CAJFUJ010000040.1 GCA_904420185.1 uncultured Butyricicoccus sp.
AGCCGGTATCGCTGGAGACCCCGATCGGCGAGGAGGAGGACAGCCATCTGGGCGACTTTATCCCCGACGATGATGCGCCCGAACCCGCCGAAGCCGCTTCGTTCATGCTGCTCAAGGAGCAGCTGGTCGAGGTGCTCAAGACCCTGACCCCGCGCGAGGAAAAGGTACTGCGCCTGCGCTTTGGCATTGACGACGGCCACACCCGCACCTTGGAGGAGGTCGGCAAGGAGTTCAACGTCACCCGCGAGCGCATCCGCCAGATCGAAGCCAAGGCCCTGCGCAAGCTCCGTCATCCGTCCCGCTCCAAAAAGCTCAAGGACTTTTTGAACTGAGCCTGTCGCTGGGTTTTGCGGGGGCCAGCCCCCGCGCCCCTGGCGAGGGGCTGTGCCCCTGCACCCCCTTTGCGGGGACCAGCCCCTGCACCCCCGGCAGGGGACTCGTCCCCTGCACCCCATTTGGCGGGGCCCTGCCCCGCGCCCCGGCCGCTTTTTCAAAAAAGCGGCCCAAAAACTTCACCGATTGGCGCGCAAAGCAGGCGAAAAACCTTGCTTTGGGTGCCGATTTTTGTGTTTGTTGCTGGTTAAACAATTGCAATGGAGGGATTGGATGAATAAAAATAGGGCGATTGTATATATCTTAATGTCGGCTTTTTGTTTTGCGCTGATGAATGCCTTTGTGCGGTTATCGGGCGACATCCCGTCCATACAAAAGAGTTTTTTTCGCAATTTGGTGGCGTTTTTCTTTGCGGTCATTCTACTGTGGCGTGCGAGAGAGCCGGTACATCTGCAAAAACGCAATGTGCCGTTTTTTCTCATCCGCTCGCTGATGGGCACGCTGGGGATTTTGTGCAACTTTTATGCGGTCGATCATTTGCTGTTGTCTGATGCGTCGATGCTCAACAAATTATCGCCGTTTTTCTCCATCCTATTTTCGTTTTTCTGTCTGCGGGAAAAGGTCAAGCCCTTTCAGGTGGCCGGCATTGTGGCGGCCTTTTGCGGTGCGCTGCTGATTGTCAAGCCTGGGTTTTCGATTGCGGCCTTTCCGGCGTTGATTGGGATGCTCGGCGGGTTGACGGCGGGCGCGGCCTACACGGCGGTGCGCTATCTCGGCCAGCACGGCGAGCGCGGCCCGGTGATTGTGCTGGTGTTTTCCGGGTTTTCTTGTTTGGTTACCTTGCCGGTGCTGCTGTTTGACTACACGCCCATGACGGCCATGCAGCTTTTGATACTGCTGCTGGCCGGGCTGGCGGCTGCGGGCGGGCAGTTTTCCATCACAGCGGCCTATTCCAACGCCCCAGCGCGCGAGATTTCCGTGTATGACTACACCCAGGTGGTGTTTTCGGCGGCGTTGGGGTTTGTGCTGTTTGGGCAGGTGCCCGATGGGTGGAGTGTGATTGGATATGTGATTATTTGCGGCGCGTCGGTGGCCATGTTTTTCTACAACCGCCGCCAAGACCTGCGGAAAATTCGGGGAAAATAGGCGAATTTCGCTTGACAAAATGCCGGTTGGATGATACCATTACCCTTGCAAGGGAGCTTCTTGAAGAGAGGCTGAGAGGAGGGGCGCATCCCCTCGACCTGACCTGATTTGGATAATGCCAACGTAGGGACGCGGGAAAACGGTTGACGCGCGCAGGGCTTTTGTCCGCGCGGCAAAAGGACCAGATACCAGGGAACAGCCCCTATGGGGGAGGTTCCCTTTTTTTGCGTCTCAGAAGGAGGAATTGCAGATGAAAAAAGTGCTCACCATTGCCGGGTCCGACTGTTCGGGCGGCGCAGGGGTCCAAGCTGACCTCAAGACCATGGCAGCCCATGGGGTATTTGGTATGAGTGTGATTGTGTCGGTGGTGGCCGAGAACACCGCCCGCGTGATCGACATCCAGGACATCACCCCGGAAATGATTGAAAAGCAGATCGACGCCGTGTTTGAGGACATTGTACCCGATGCGGTCAAGATTGGCATGTTGTCCTCGCCCGCGTGTATGCGGGCGGTTGCGGGCAAGCTCGAACAGTACAAGCCCCGCCATGTGGTCATCGACCCGGTGATGTATGCGAAAAATGGCAGCCCGCTGATGGACCCTAGCGCGGTTGGTGCGCTGATTGAGTGGATTTTGCCCCACGCCGGGGTGCTCACGCCCAACATCCCCGAAGCCGAGCGCATCACTGGGCGGGAGATCCGCAGCCTGGCCGACATGGAGCAGGCCGCGCGCGACATCTATGCCATGGGGGTCGGGGGCGTGCTGGTCAAGGGCGGCCATGCTGCCGGCGATGCGCTGGATATTTTGTATGATGGGGACAAGTTCTACCGCTATGAGGCCCGCCGCATCGACACCAAGAACACCCATGGGACCGGGTGTACTTTGTCCAGCGCCATTGCGTCCAACCTGGCGCTCGGATACGGCATCCCCGAGGCGGTCGAGCGCGCCAAGGCCTATGTGACCGATGCCATTGCACACGCTTTGCCGCTGGGCAAGGGGTGCGGGCCGCTCAACCATTTTTGCCGCATCTTCCCTGAGGAGGAGCAGGCATGAGCCGCAAAGCGACGCGCAAATTGACCCTGGCCGGGGTGCTGGTGGCGGTGGCCGTGGTGGGCAGTTTGTTTTCGGTGCCGATTTTGGGGGCCAAGTGTTCGCCGGTGCAGCACATGGTCAATGTGGTGGCCGGGGTGCTGCTCGGTCCAGGGTATGCGGTTGGCATGGCGTTTGCCGCTTCGGTGCTGCGCAACCTGCTGGGGCTGGGCAGTGTGCTGGCCTTTCCGGGGTCGATGATCGGCGCGCTGCTGTGCGCGGTGGCTTACCGGGTGTGTCCCAAGCTGCCGGCGGCCTATGCGGGCGAGGTGTTCGGCACCGGCGTTTTGGGGGCCCTGGCGTCCTATCCGCTGGCCGCGCTGCTGATGAATAACCAGACTGCGGCGCTGTTTACCTTTGTGCCGTCCTTTTTGGTGTCCACGGCCGTGGGCGGGCTGGTGTCGGTGGTGGTGCTGTCCGCGCTCAAGCGCACGCCGTCCTTCCGCCAGCTGGAGGGCACGCTGCGATGATGGACGAGTTGAAAGGCATTGTGCGCCGGGCGCGGGACAAGCGGCCCATGGTGCACGCCATCACCAATAACGTGACCGTCAACGATTGCGCGAACATCATATTGGCGGCATACGGCGCGCCCACCATGGCCCAGGACCCGCGCGAAGTCGAGGAGATCACCGCCCTGTGCGATGCGTTGGTGCTCAATTTGGGGGCCTGGGGCGCCCAACAGGCCATGCTGCTGGCGGGCAAGCGGGCCAATGCGCTCGGCCATCCGATTGTGCTCGACCCGGTTGCCGCCGGGGCGTCCTTCCTGCGCGGCGAGACCAGCCGCAAGTTGCTGCATTCGTTGGATATTGCGGTGCTGCGCGGCAATGCGTCCGAGATCCGGGCGCTGGCCGTGGGCAGCGAGACCACCCAAGGGGTGGAAGCCAACGCGCTCGACTACATCACCGAGGACAACCTGGCCGCATCCGCTGCCATGGTGCAGGACTTGAGCCGCCGCACCGGTGCGGCGGTCGTGGTGTCCGGCGCCATCGACCTGGTAGCCGACGGCGTGCGCGCGGTCGCCCTGCGCGGCGGCAGTGCGATGATGCGCCGCATCACCGGCGCCGGCTGTATGCTCACCAGCCTGACGGCCGTGTATTGCGGGGGCAGCCCGGGGCAGCCCTTTGCCGCGGCCGTGGCGGCTGCGGCGGTGATGAACGCCTGTGCCCAGATCGCCGAAGCGCGGGTACAGGCCCAAGGCGAGGGCACGGCTTCTTTCCGCACCCGGCTGATCGACGCGGTCAGCCTGTTCGACGAAAATCAGCTGGACCGATATTTGCAGCTGCAAGTGCTGTGATTTCACCAAGCGCCGTCCGCGGCGCAAAAAACCGACCTGGAGGTGTGATTTTGAACAACCAACCGACAACCAACCGGATGCTCGAAGCTGCGCGCGGCATTTGGGAGGGCTATCTGGCCCATCCCTTTGTCCGCGGCATGGCCGACGGCAGCCTGGACACCGAAAAATTTCGGTTCTATCTATTGCAGGATTATGTGTATTTGTTTGACTACGCCAAGGTGTTCGCCCAAGGGGTGGTCAAGGCCCGCGACCCGGCGGTCATGCGGATGTTTGCGTCCTATGTGGACAGCATCCTGAACGGCGAGATGGACATCCACAAGGGGTATATGGCGCGCTTGGGCATCGACGAGGCCCGGGCCGCCCGGTGCAAGCCTTCGCTGAGCAACCAGTCGTACACCGCCTACATGCGGGCAGTTGCGGCCGAGGAGGGCCCGGCTGAGATTCTGGCGGCCGTGCTTTCGTGCGCGCTCAGTTATGAGTACATTGCCAAGTGGATGGTGCGCACCCATCCGGGGGCGGAAAGCCATCCGTTTTACGGTGAGTGGGTACAGGGTTATGCGGCCGACGAGTATGCGGCCGCCAACCGCGCCCTGGTCGAGCAGATGGAAGCGCTCAGCGCCGGATATACCGAGGGACAGCTTGAGAGATTGGTCGAGATCTTTGTGGACTGCTCGCGGTTTGAGGGGCTGTTCTGGGACATGGCCTGGGACATGGAGATGTGAGATGCTCGAGTTTTGCGACGTTTCCTTCCAGTACGAGGTCGAGGATTTTGACATCATTGACCGTTTGTCCTTTCACATTGCGCCGGGGGAGTTCGTGTCCCTCATTGGGCCGTCCGGCTGCGGCAAATCGACCGTTTTCCGGCTGGTCAACCAGCTGCTGCCCCGCAAGGGGGGCGACATCAAGGTCGGCGGGCAGTCCATCGACGGCCGCCGGGGGTATTGCGGCTACATGCCCCAGCGCGACCTGCTCTTTCCCTGGCGGACGGTGGCGGACAATCTGCGTCTGCCGATGGAGATCCAGGGCGGTGTTGCCGGCGAGGAGATGGAGACGCGGGTGCGGCAGACCTTGGAAGTGGTCGGTCTGGGCGGCTGGGGGGACAAGAAGCCCAGTGAGCTGTCTGGTGGCATGCGCCAGCGGGCCGCCTTTGCGCGCACGCTGCTGACCGGCTCCGACCTGCTGCTGCTCGACGAGCCCTTTTCGGCGCTCGATTTCCTCACCCGCATTGCCATGCAAGAGTGGCTGCTCCAGCAGTGGCAGAACGACCACAAAACCGTGCTCTTCATCACCCACGACGTGGAGGAGGCCATCTTCCTGTCCGGCCGGGTGCTGGTGGTCGAGCGCACGCCCATCCGCGCCCTGCATTCCTTTGCCGTGCCTGCGGCCTATCCGCGCACCCGCGAATGCCTGACCCGGCCGGATATGCTGGCCCTGCGCGAGCAGCTCATTTCACTGCTACGGCGGGAGGTGGGCGCATGATCCGCAAAAACGCCAACCTGCCCGCCCTGGTGCTGACCTTTATTCTGCTGGTCATCTGGCAGGCCGGGGCCATGGGCGTGAACGCGGCGTATATTTTGCCCACGCCCGTGCAGGTGCTGGTGCGGCTGTGGGAGCTGCGCGAGCCGCTGTTCACCGCCCATCTGCCCGCAACGCTGTTGTGCACCGGCATCGGCCTGGCTATTTCGGTGGTGCTGGGCGTGGGGCTGGCCATCCTGATGGACGCAAGCCCGGTCGCCGAAAAGACCCTGTATCCGCTCATCGTCGCGTCCCAGACCATCCCGACCACCGCGCTGGCGCCCTTGTTCGTGCTGTGGTTCGGGTACACCATCTGGAGCAAGGTACTCGTGACCGTGCTCATCACCTTTTTCCCGATCACGATCACCGTGTTTGACGGCTTTCGCTCGGTCAAGACCGACATGATCGACCTGCTGCGCACCTTTGGCGCCGATAACAAGCAGATTTTTTGCAAGCTCAAGCTGCCGGCCAGCCTGCCGTATTTCTTTTCGGCGATCAAGATGGCCATCCCGCTGTCCATCATCGGCGCGGCCATCGGCGAATGGCTGGGCGCACAGGCCGGGCTGGGCTATTTCAGCCGCCGCATGATGACCCAGCTGGACGGCGCAGGCGTGTTTGCGCCCATTGTGCTGCTCAGCGCTGTGGCCATGCTGGCGGTGGCGCTGGTGTCCTGGGTGGAAAAGAAATGCATCACCTGGCGCGGCGACCTATAACACACAAAAGGAGTTACACCATGAAGCTGAAAAAGAGAATGTTTGCCTGCCTGGCGGCGGGCGCGCTGCTGCTGTCCGGCTGCGGCGCACAGGACCCGGCCTCTTCCTCGTCCAGTGGCGGGCAGGACCTGCGCGAATTGACCGTCGTGCTCGACTGGTACCCCAACGCCCTGCACGCCTTCCTGTACCAGGCCGAGCAGGCAGGTTACTTCGCCGAGGAGGGGTTGACCGTCACCATCCAGCCGCCCGCCGGCACCAACGACGCCATGAGCATGGTGGCCGCCGGCCGCGCCGACATTGGCCTGTACTACCAGCAGGACGTCATCCAGGCGCGCGTCGAGCAGGACGTGCCGGTCAAGTCGATTGCGGCCGTGGTGCAGGCCCCGCTCAACATTGTGCTGTCGCTCAAGGAGGAGAACATCACCCAGCCGCAGGACCTGGTCGGCAAGACGGTCGGCTATGCGGGTACCGAGCTGTCCGAAGCCCTGATCCACAGCATTATGGAGAACGCTGGCGCCGACCCGGACAGCGTCACCCTGGTGGATGTCGGCTTTGAGCTGATGGCGTCCATGACCACCGGCAACGTGGACGCCACCATCGGCTGCCTGGTCAACCACGAAGTGCCGCAGATGGAGAAGGAGGGCTTTGAAGTCAATTACTTCTTCCCGGATGACTTCGGCGTGCCGCAGTATTATGAGGGCATCTTCCTGGCCAGCGACACCATGATCGAAGAGGAACCTGAGGTGTTGGCCGGGTTCCTGCGTGCCTGCCAAAAGGGCTTCCAGGATTTCAAGACCGACACCGACGCTGTCCTACAGGTGCTGCTCGACAACCAGGACGAGGCCAACTTTGCCCTGGATCCTGACGTCGAAGCCCAGTCCTGCCAGACCCTGCTGCCCCTGATGGAGACCGATGCCGCGCCCTTCCTCAGCCAGACCGAGCAGTGCTGGCAGGAGAACATCGACTGGATGTATGATGAAGGGCTGATTTCCCAAAAGCCTGCTGTGTCCGATGTCATGGCAACCGTCGAGTTTTAAACCGCTTTGCTGCCCGAAAACCGCCTTTCTGCATTTGTGGAAGGGCGGTCTTTCAGTTGACGAAAAAGGGCGGATTTGATAAGATAAGTAGGATAGAATCTGTGAAAGAGGAGGAAAACCGATGGGCGTCACCCTCAAGGAGATCGCGGCGCTGGCCGGGGTGCACCGTTCGACGGTGGACAAGGTCATCCACAACCGTCCAGGCGTGAGCGACGAAGTGCGCCGCCGCGTCCAGCAGGTCATCGACCAGACCGGCTACCGTCCCAATTTGGCTGGGCGGGCCTTGCAAAAGCAGGCCGGAGCCATCCGCCTGGCGGCCATTTTGCTGGACGTGGATGCGCGGCCTTTCATCGAGCAGGGCATCCGGCAGGCGGTGTCGGCCATGCCGGTGTGTCCCATCGACGTGGCCGTTTCCAGCTGCGCCTTTGGCGACGCGGCCGGGCAGATCGCCCTGCTGGACCGGGCGGTGGCGCAAAAGGTGGACGGCATCATCCTGAGCCCGCTTTCAGCCGAGCCGGTGCGGCAGGCCGTGCGCCGGGTGACCGGGCAGGGCATCCCGGTGGTGTGCACCAACACCGATTTGGAGGACACCGGGCGGCTGTGCTACATCGGGGAGGACGCCGGAAAAGCCGGGCGGGTGGCCGGGCGGGTACTCGGCGAATTTTTGGGCGGCAAGGGCAAAATTGCGGTCATCACCAGCACGTCGGCCCTGCGGGCAGGGACCTACTTCCTGTATGTGCGGGAAAAATCCTTCCTCGCGTATTTGGGGGAGCGGTTCCCGGCCATCGAGGTGGTGCAGACCGCCCCCTGCCTGGAGGACCCGGCCCAGACCTACCGTATGACCTTGCAGCTGCTGCGCCAGCAGCCCGATTTGGACGGGCTGTACATCGTCGGTGGCGGCGTGGGGGCGGTGGGCCGCGCGGTGCAGGAGACCGGCCGTGGTGGCAAGCTCAAGATCGTCTGTTTCGAGGACTATCCGGAGATTTTGTCGCTGCTGCGCCGGGAGATCGTCACTTGCACCATCAACAGCAATACGGTGCAGCAGGGCGAACTGCCGGTGCGGGTGCTGGCCGACTTCCTCATGCAGGACGTGCGCCCGCCCGAACACCTATACACGCCCAGCGAGATCCTGCTGCGCGAGTGCCTGTGAAAAGGCGCCATAGAGCCCGGAGAAGAGGGTTCTATGGCGCTTTTGTTCTAGGGTGTTTTGTTGTCGCCGTCGTCCGGGGGGATGTCAGTGGGTTGGGGCGGTTCGGCGTCCGTAGGGGGCAGCTGCGGAGATGGGGCGGTTTTCTTTTTGCGGCGGCGCAGGTAGAATACGACTGCCAGCGCAGCAGCCGCCAGCACGAGCAGCGGCCACAGGGTCGCGCAGAACAGCACAAGGCCGCGCAGGAAAACGGCGACGCCGTGCGCGCCGCGGCGCAGGGCCTGGCCGAGCTCGCTGACAAAGGAATTGCCCTCTGCCACCGGGTCGAGCGACGCGGTCTCTTGGACGGTTAAGTAGATGGTCGAAAAGCTGACCAGGCTGTCATACTGCCGCAGCGAACCGGTCAGGCGTTCGATTTCGTATTCGGTGTCAGCCAGTTCGCTCTCCAGGGCGATGATGGTTTCCATGGTGCCGGCCTGCTCCAGCAGGGCGAGCAACCGTTCGTGCTTGGTACGCAGCGCGGACAGGCGGGTTTCGACGTCCACATACTGCTCGGTGATGTTTTCGCTCTGGCTGGCGCTGTACAGCACATGGCACTGTTCGCCCACCTGGGTGAAAAAGGCGTCATACCCCTCCTGCGGCACGCGCACGGTGTATTCGGCGTAGCGCGAACCCGGTTCGCCCGAAACCGACGACGCCTCCAAATAGCCGCCTTGCTGCTCGGTCAGGTTGCGCAAAAAGGTGTCGGTTTCGTCGAAGGTTTGGGTTTGCAGGTCCATGTTGCCGGTGCGGATGATTTTGGCGTTTTGCAGCGCCTGGGTGGCAGGGGATGTGGTGTCCTCGGCTGGGCTGTCCGCGGCTTGGTTGTCTGTGGCCTGTTCGCTCCAGCCCGCGCCCGTGTCGGCCGGGGCGGTGTCGGTGTTGCCCGACCCGCAGCCAGCCAAGGATAGCAGCAGCACGGCGAGCAGCAGCAGGCAAAGTCCTCTCTTTTTCATCGGGATGCACCTCATTTCGTCCGGGCCGGCGCGGCGGGGTCTCCAGACCCGGCAGGCCGGCAGGTGTTCCGCTTCCACTGGTTGCTTTTATTGTCGCATAGTTTGGCCGGATGTGCAATATTTTGACGGAATTGTTACGGTTTTGTATCCTTTGGCGGCTTGGCGCGCAGCTCCTTGACGCCGATGTAGAGCAGCAGCACCCCAAACAACCGCCGCACCAGCGACAGATCGGCCGCGTCGGCCAGCAGCGATGCCAGTACCGAAACCGGCAACCCGGCCAGTACGCACAGCACCACCGCCCGCTTTTCCACCAGGCCGTTTTTGATGTGCGACACCAGCGCCGCCGGTGCGCACGCCAGGAAGTACAGCAGGTTGGTGCCAGCGGCAGCCTGCTGGGCAAAGCCTGCAAATAGGGTCAGATACAGCATCAGCAGACTGCCGCCGCCGATGCCAAACCCAGACAGCACGCCGGTGACCAGCCCGGCCAGAACCGCAAGGAGCATATGGTACTTTCCCCCTTTGTCACAGTAGCAGCAGCGCGCGCACGCCGCCATATAAAATGAACAGCCCGAACACCCGCCGCAGCCAGGTCATGTTGAGCCTGCCGAAGATGCGCCCGGACAAAAACCCGCCGGCTGCCCCGCCAATGAGATAGGGCAGCGACTGCGCAAAATCCAAATTGCCCTGCCGCCAGTAGATCCAGGCCGCTGCCGCGCACAAAGGGAAAATCACCGCCACCGAGGTGGCGAAGGCTTTGCGTTCGTCCAGTTTCAGCCAGCCGATGAACAACGGCACCAAAAACAGCCCGCCGCCTGCGCCGAAAAAGCCGTTGGCCAGCCCGGCCAGCGCGCCGGTGATGAGGTATTTTGTCCGTTCCGAAAGCTGCATGGGGCCTGCCTCCTTTTGGTGGTTTGCCCCTAGTTTGCGCAAAAAGGCAACAATCCATGCGAAAAGCCCGGATGTGAACATCCGGGCTTTTCTGGAGCATTCGAGCATGACGCAGGGGAAATGCGTCAAGATATGGTCGTTTTAGGTTTCAGGCCGCCCACCAAGGGCGTTTGCCCCCAGCCGCGGGCCTAGAGGATTTATGGGGCCTGCTTTTTCTCCGCCGAAAGCGCTTCGATTTCCTCCTCGAGCTTTTCCAGCTCCTGCTGCTCCTCCATATAGGTTGCGTCATATTTTTTGCGGTTGAGGAGCATTCGGAAGGCGGCAATGGTCATGAGGATGGTGACAATGACCGCCGGTAAAGCAAAGACCGTAATCATGGCGTTGAGCGCGTCATAGCCGCCGACGTACAGCAGGATGAAGGTCAGCGCGCCCATGAACAACGCAACTGCCGCGTTCAAAATCTTGGGGGTATTGGTCTTGGAAGCGTCGATCTCGGTGCGCTTCATGAACATCATGGGGAAAGAGTAGGCGATCGAGTCCGAGAAGGTGATGAAGGTCATGACCGCCACGATCAGGAAGAACCACTTCATGAAGGTGCCGAGCGGCAGGGTGTCCAGGAAGGCAAAGGTGGCGATGCCGTCACCGAACTGTTGCATCTGGGCCCACAGGTCGCTGCCGTCCAGGATGCCGAACATGGCCGTGCCGCCGAAGAGCACATACCACAGGAATACAACGCCGCAGGGCATGATGCAGTTGACCAGCACGAACTGGCGCAGGGTGCGGCCGTAGGCGATGCTGGCGTAGAAGAAGGCGCTCATCAGGCCGGGGACGATGTTCCACGAGTAATAGTACATGGTCTGGCTGTTCTGCCAGGCAGAACCTGTGATCGGGTCGGCGAAGGTGATCATGGGGATGAAGTCCATGACAAACTCACCCAGGGCGGTGAACAGGGTGCCGAGCAGGCGGTTGGCGCCCACCGGGCTGACCAGCAGCACGAAAATCAGGATAAAGGCGTAGCAGGCCGCGTTGATGTTGCTCAGCTTGCCCATCAGCTTGTGTACGCCCGAGGTGGCGAAAATAACCGTCAGTACGGTGTAGAAAATGATGATGAGCGGCTCAAAGGACGGGGTTTCGCTCATGCCGGCCACCGTGCCGATGCCCGAGTTGAGCTGGATGACCGCCAAGCCCATGTTGGTGCCGCACACAACCAGCGACATGACCATGATGATGTTGACGATATGCCCGGCCAGGCCCTCGGTCTTGTTGCCGATGAGCGGATAGAGCGCCGAGCTGCCTTTCAGGCTGCGCTTGCCGTTGTAGTACACCAGGCCGACGGCCAGCGCTGCCAGCACAATCAGGAAATAGGGCGGGATGCCGTAGTGCAAAAAGCAGTATTCCAGCGTCGGGATGATGGCTTCGGCCGAGCCGGCTTCCACGCCGAGGAATTCCGGCGGGTTCATGAACATATTCACCGGGCCGGATACGCCGTAAAAGCAGATGCCGACCGCGATGGTGCCGGTGAGCGTCAGGGTGAACCAGGTCGCGTTGCTGATGCTGGGCCTGGCGTTCTTGCCGCCAAAGCGGATGTCGCCGTATTTGCTGAACACCAGGAAGGCGCACAGCGCTACAACCAGCAGGGTGCAGACGATGTACAGCCACTTGAAGTGGTCCATAATCCACGCCAGCGCATTTGTCAGAAAACTCTCAAACTGGGTCGGAAAGATCGCGCCGACCGCGATGACTAGCAGCAGGGCGATAACGCCGGGCCAGAACACCTTTTTGTCGATTAAGGACATAATCCCAGCTTTGCTTTCGTTTTGTTTTCCATTCATAGTACAATCTCCTCTTCTTTTCATAAGCGCCCCCTGCGTCCGCGCCCGGCAGACCGGTGCGCGGAGAGCAGTGTTTGCAGGGGTGGAAGCGATCTTACCCCCTCGCTTCCAGGCAGTTCAGGTTTATACCGTACAACGGCGGATGATCTCCTCATCAATGCCGTGCTTGCGCAGCAAATCCTGCATCTTTTGCAGCACATCGGCCGGGACTTCGGGCTTTTTGTAGGCGCCCAGCAGCTGTTCGATGCGCTTGTCGACATTTTTGTAGAAGGTTTGCGGATCGTTTTGCGAGCCACGATTGGCCAGGTACGGGGTGAGCAGCTCTTCTTTCATGTAATCGTAGGTGTGGTCGCTGGTCAGGTATTCGCCGCCGTGGCCGACCTCGTCGATGAGTTCTTCGGGGATGGTGTCCTCGTTGACCTCGATGTCGCGCAGGTAGCGGTCTACATGGTCCTGGATCTCGAAGTCCAAAATCATCTTGTCGTAGGACATGGACAGGTAGCCATTCATGACGCCGGCCGAGTGCAGCATGAGGTTGATGCCGTGCTGGCGGGAGGCCAGGTAGGTCAGTTCGCCCTCGTAGGCGCACTGCGGGCTGAAGATGTTGGCGTCAGAGAGCGTTCCGCCGCCGCGGGAGGGCACGCCGTAGAACTTGGCCAGCTCGGCGCCGTACTTGACGCAAAGGGCACTTTCAGGCGCGCCGATGGCGATGGCGCAGCTGCGCAGGTCGGCAGCCGTGGACGCGGTGCCATAGATGACCGGCGTGCCCGGGTTGGCCATCTGGGCCAGGATGATGCCGCCCAGCACCTCGGCGTTGGTCAGGGTGATGGTGCCCGCCAGGGTGACCGGCGAGGTGGTGCCCGCCATGGCGGCTGAGCAGATGACCACTGGCTGGCGGTATTTGCCAAATGTCAGGATGGTTTCGATCATGTCGTCGGTGGCCAGCAGCGGGGTGTTGGGGTTGGCCAGGCCGACCAAAATGCAGTGCTCACGCATCTCCTCTTCAGAGTAGCCGAAGCGGGTGCGGGTCATTTCGATGACGGCTTCCATCTCGCGGTAGCTGCCGCCTGCGGTGTAGAGCGGCTTTTCCGAGTGACACAGCGAAGCGTAGTTGAGCACCAGGTCGTTCCACTCGGGCGGGATGCCGACCGGGTCAACCGTCATGCCGCCGTTGAGGCCGATGTTGGGGTTGGCTTCGTAGAGCTTTTGGATTTTCAGGTAGTCCTCGATGGTGGCGTCGCGCATGGTGCCGTCGCGGTCGATCAGGTTTGTGACAATGGTCACACCGCGCACATAGTGGCCGTCGCCGACCCGGCAGTTGTTCTCCGGGTTGATGGCTTCGAACAGAAAGCTGGACGGCGCCTTGCCGACCCACTCCATCACCTGCTCGGGGGTGAAGTAGGCGACATCGCCCTCCATGCGCACGCCGTGTTCCTTGAGGATCTTTTGGGCGTCCGGGTGGACGAATTCCATACCGGTTTTCTCCAGGATGCGCAGCGTGGCTTCATGGATTTTTTGGATTTTTTCTTTGCTCATACTTGTTTCCTCCTGCTCAATCAATGCTTGCAATGTTCCAGTGAACTGCTTCACGCCCATGTAAATAGCAAGCCGCGTGCCAGTTGTGAAAAACACCATGAGAAAAAACAAAAAAATTCTGAAAATATACAGTTTGCATAAAGCTAGAAAAAGTTCATTGTGCAACATTCCTAGAATTCTGCAAAAATTCATAGTGAATTGATCGGAATTTTCGCCGGATGCAGGAATAGCAGGCAATGGAGAAGAAAAAATGCAGGAAACCGTGCAATACAACAAAAAATCGGGGGCATTGTGTGTTGAAATGGCCATATACGTGCCAAAAGGCAAAAAAGAAGGGGGATAAAGAAAACGGGTAAAACGCAAAATATGTTTGCGTTTTACCCGAACTATATGCAAAAATGTTTTGCATATTCAAATGATAGGGGATTGAATCTCCATGTAAAACCGGTGTAAAAGGGAGAAAAAGAGGATGTGCGACCTTTTTTGGGGCTGTGCTGGGGCGCAGCGGAAAAGTGTATGCGCCGGCAGTCCATAGGGACGCAAAGAAAATTTGCGGAACATTCAGTTGTCCCGCTTGCCGGCCAACGCTGCAATGTCGATCTGGTGCCGCTTGATGTAGTATTGCAGGTTTTGCCGGCTCATTTGCAGTGCGCGGGCGGCTTTGGTGATGTTGCCGCCGTGCTCGCGCAGCACCTGGCACAGCGCGCCGCGCTCAAAGCTCTGCACCGAGGTGTGGAAGGAGCCGCCAGACGGGTGGGCAGATGTGCTAGGGGCAACCGGACCGCCGCCATAGATGTGGTCAGGTAAATACTGGGGTGAGATCACGGTCAGGTGGTAGGGCAGCACATTCATCGCGTGCTCGATGGCGTGTTGCAATTCGCGGACATTGCCCGGCCAATCATAGGTTTGAAAGACCTCCAGCGTGGCCTCGTCGATATCGCTGACCGTGCGCACCAGCTTTTTGTTGCACTCCATGATGAAATGCTTGGCCAGCACCGGGATGTCCTCCCGCCGCTCGCGCAGGGGCGGGACGTTGATGTTGACCACGCCCAGGCGGTAAAACAGGTCGCGCCGCAGCTTGTCCTCGGCGATGGCCTGGTAAGGTGGAATGTTGGTGTTGGACAGCACGCGCACATCCACCCGGATCTCGGCCGAGCCGCCCACATGGCGCACTACGCCCTCCTGTAGCACGCGCAGCAGTTTGCTTTGCAGGCCGATGTTCATGGAGTTGATTTCGTCGAGCAGCAGGGTGCCGCCGCTGGCCTGCTCGAACAGGCCCACCCGCTTTTCCGCGCCCGTGTACGCGCCCTTTTCGGTGCCGAACAGCAGGCTTTCCAGCAGGTTTTCCGGGATGGCCGCGCAGTTGATGGCCAAAAACGGCCCCTTGGCGCGGCGGCTGGCGTTGTGGATGCTCTGGGCGAACAGCTCCTTGCCGGTGCCGGTTTCGCCGTAGATCATGACCGAGGAGTCGCTCTTGGCCACCTGCAGGCACTGGTTGACCACGTCGTTCATCACCGGGCTGATGCGGATGATGTCGCTGAAGGTGTACTTGGCCAGCAGCGCGCTCTTGGTGCTGGACCCGCCGATGGTGGTGCGCTCGAGCAGCTCGGACTGTAGGTCGATGATCTTTTTGTTGAGGGTGTCAATGGCGCTGTAATCGCGCAGCACGCTGTATCCGCCCAGCAGCTGCCCGTTTTGCAGGATAGGGTAGGCGGCCGATACGACGTTGATGCGCTTGCCGTAGCGGGTGCCGTAGTATTGGCGCAGGTTGGTCAGCGGCCGCTTTTCCTGGATGACGCGCGGCACGGCCGCCTTGCTGCCGTCGAGCATGTCATAGACCTCGTCCACTGTTTCGCCGCGCACGTCCTGGATGACCAGCGAGTCCAGCTGCACGGCCGCGTCGTTGAGCCACCAGATGCGGGTCTCGTCGTCGCACAGGACCACCGCGTCGCTGACGTGGTTGAGCGCGTGCAGCAGCATATCGTGGCAGGCGTCGTTGGTGGCGTCCCGGAACACGACGAGCTGGGTCCCCTCGGGCAGCGCGCCGGCCAGGTCGGGCGTCGGGCAGCGCAGCAGGTATTCCCCAAAGACCAGGTGGGTGTACACCGGCGGCGCGCCCGCTTGGGGCTCTTCGCACAGGGCAGGGGCCATGTCCTGCAGGCGCAGGCCGGTGAGCTGGCCCTTGCCGTGCAGCAGGTGGTCGGCGGTCTCGTTGGCGTAGGTGATCAGTCCGGCCCCGTCGAGCACCAGCGCGCCCAGGCCGCATTGGGACAGGATGTCCAGGGTTTGTTCGTAGGTCATATCCGCACGTCTCCTTTCCAAAATCAATATGCGGGCAAAATTTCTTTGCATGGGTTTATTATAGCGCACCGGCGGCCGGCCGGGCAAGCGCTTGTATTCGCCGGGCAAAGCCCGTATAATGGGAGGGAACAACAACCCGCCCCAGGCGGGAAAAAGGATGTGCCAAGCGATGAAACGGATATTTTTGGTGGAGGACGACAGCAGCCTGCTGTGCGGCCTGACGTTTGCCATGCAGCAGCAGGGGTATGCGCTGGACACCGCCAAAACCAGCGCCGAGGCCCGGCAGATGTGGCGGGAAGGGCGGTATGATTTGGTGATTTTGGACGTGTCCCTGCCCGACGGCTCGGGGTTTGACCTGTGCCGCGACATCCGGCGGCAGTCCAAGGTGCCGGTCATGTTTTTGACCGCGTCGGACGGGGAAACCGACATCACCATGGGGCTGGACATGGGTGGCGACGATTACATCACCAAGCCCTTCAAGCTGGCGGTCTTTCTGGCCCGGGTCAACGCGCTGCTGCGCCGCAGTGGTGGTTTCGAGCCGGCCGAGCTGTCGTCCAACGGCGTGCAGGTGCGGCTGCTGCCCGGCGAGGTGTACAAAAACGGCCAAAAAATCGCGCTGACTGCCGGTGAATACAAGCTGCTGTGCCTGCTCATGCAAAACCCCGACCGAGTGCTCTCGCACGAGCAAATCTTGGGCCGCCTGTGGGACAGCGAACAAAACTACATCGACAGCAGCGCGCTGACCGTCTATATCCGCCGGCTGCGCAAAAAAATCGAGGACGACCCCACCCACCCCCGCCGCATCGTCACCGTGCGCCGCCTGGGCTACAAGTGGGACACCGGAAAGGCGGTGACATCATGAACCTGCTGCACCTGTGGGCCGATGCGGACATCCGTCGGGTATTTGTGCGCGTGCTCGGCCCGCTGGCGGGCGCCGGGCTGCTGGCGGCGGCGTGCGCGCGCGTGGGCGGCAACGCGGCAGCCGTGGGCGTCCTGCTGTGCGGCCTGGCGGCCTGGATGTGGGCGTTTGCGGCGCTGTATGGATATTTTCGCGGGCGCGACCGCGCCGTGCAGGCGGCTACTGCGCGCATCCAGGCCTTTGTCGCGGGCGACCGCACCGCCCGCATTGCCTGCGACGAGGAGGGACAGCTGTGCCGGCTGTTCCACGAGGTCAACGCGCTGGCCTGCATCCTCAATGCCCAGGCCGAGCAGGCGGACCGTGCCAAGGCATTTATGAAGCAGACCCTGTCTGACATTTCCCACCAGCTCAAAACGCCGCTGTCCGCGCTGTACATCTACAACGGGCTCATGCAGGCCGGGGACGGGACCGCCGCCGACCTGCGCACCTTTGCCACCCTGTCCGAGCAAGAGCTCGACCGGATGCAAACCCTGGTACAAAACCTGCTCAAAATCGCCCGGCTGGACGCCGGCGCCATCCAGCTGGAAACCGCCGAGGAACCCCTTACCGAGCTAATGGACGAGCTCGAGCGGCGGTTTGCCCACCGGGCCGCGCGGGAGCACAAAACCCTGTCCTTTTCCGGCGACGAGGGGGCCACGCTCGTGTGCGACCGCGCCTGGCTGCTGGACGCGGTGGGCAACCTGGTCAAAAATGCGCTCGATTACACCCCGGCGGGCGGCGCGGTACAGGTGCGCTGGCGGGCCTGCACCCAGATGGTGCAGCTGACCGTGCGCGACACCGGCCGCGGCATCCATCCGGCCGACCTGCCCCATGTGTGCAAGCGGTTTTACCGCAGCCGCTTTTCCCAGGACACGAGCGGCGCCGGGCTGGGCCTGCCGCTGGCCAAGGCCATTGTGGAAGCCCACGGCGGCACCCTGGAAATCGATAGCGCCCCGGGTACGGGTACGACCATCATCCTGAATTTCTGCATCCCTACAAAATTGTAGGACACCTGTCGCGGCAAAGTAGGCTGAGGGCGGTATACTGGGACAAAACAAAAGAGAGGTGTTGCCCTATGGATTTATTGGAGGTCAAGAACATTTGCAAAACCTACGGCGCGGGCGAGACCGCCGTCCACGCCCTCAAAAATGTGTCGTTTTCGGTGCCAAAAGGCGAGTTTGTCGCCGTAGTCGGTGAGTCGGGCTCAGGCAAAAGCACGCTGCTGCACATCATCGGCGGTCTGGATACCCCCACCGGCGGCCAGGTGTACATCGACGGCAAGGACATCTTTGCCATGCCCGAGCGCAATCTGACCGTGTTCCGCCGCCGCAACATCGGGTTTATCTTCCAGGATTTCAACCTGATCCCCGAGCTGACCGTGGCCCAAAACATGGCCTTCCCGGTGCTGCTCGACTACCAAAAGCCGGATACCGCCTATCTGGACGATCTGCTTGCCGTGCTGGGCCTGACCGAGCGCCGTGGCCACCTGCCCAGCCAGCTTTCCGGTGGCCAGCAGCAGCGGGTGGCCATCGGCCGGGCGCTGATGACCCATCCGGCCCTTATCCTGGCCGACGAACCCACCGGCAATCTGGACTCGGCCAACACCGGCGAGGTGCTGACCCTATTAAAGCAGGCTTCCCGGCTGTACGCCCAGACCATCCTGATGATCACCCACAGCCAGTCCATCGCCCAGAGCGCCGACCGCATCTTACAGGTGTCCGACGGCGTGCTGACCGACTTCGGGCGCTGGCGGACATGACAAGCAGGCAAAGCAAAAGCAGCCCCAACCGGGACTGCTTTTTCAAATGATATGGAGCGGATGATGGGAATCGAACCCACATAGCCAGCTTGGGAAGCTGGAGTTTTGCCACTAAACTACACCCGCGAATTGACTTTTACCATTATAGTGGATTTTTTCACCCTTGTCAAGCTGTTCATGAAAAAATTATCCGGTGGCCGTGCTTGACCGGACACGCCCGATTGTGGTACGCTAAGCAACATAAGCTGAGAGTGAAGGGAGGCGTACTATGGAAATCCAGGGATTGGACATCGCCCTGCGGCTTGTCTGCGCCATGCTGGCTGGGTTTGCCATCGGCGCTGGGCGGGAGCGCATCCATCGCCCGGCCGGGATGCGCACCCATATGGTGGTGGCCGTGGGGGCATGTGTGGTGATGATTACAGGTGAGATGTTGTTCGTGCAGGCGGCGGACTATGGCGCGATGAACGCGCCCGACCGCATGGCAGCCCAGGTCATTTCGGGCATTGGCTTTTTGGGCGCAGGCACCATCATCCGGGAAGGCTTGACCATCAAGGGGCTGACCACGGCGGCCAGCTTGTGGGCGGTGGCCAGCCTAGGGCTGGCGGCCGGGGCTGGATTTTTTGCGCTCACGCTAGGTGGGACAGCAGCGATTGCCATCACTTTGTACGTACTGCGCCCCTGGCAGGAAAAGCATTTCTTCCAGACCGATGATATCAAAGTGTTGCTGCGCATTGAGTGTGTGCTGCTTGACGCCGTGGTGCAGCGGCTGGACAGCTTGGCGGGTGAATATGGAGCCGAAATCCGGCAGATGGAGGTCGAAACCAAGGAGGAGGATCGCTATGTGATCCATGTGACCTTGCACCTGCCTGGCCGGAAAAAGGGCGAGGGGCGGCTGGCCGGTATCCTGGAAAATTTGCGCCAGGCCGACGACCGCATCAAACTCCAGGCGAGTTTGCTATAAGACCGTGGAAAGCAAAGAGACCGGCAGCAGCGCCGGTCTCCTATCTTTTTCTGATTTTCACGCTTGGCCTGCCCGCAGAAGCAGCGGTTGCAGCTGTTCGCCGCGCAGGGCGGCGGCGATGGTGCCCGGCAGCTGTTCCATATCAGCTACCAGCGAACGGGGCTTGGCAAAGGGCGCGTCCTGCCCGAAGGGGACGAAATAATAGTGCCGCCGGCAAAGCAGCATCCCCAAATTGGCGGCCGAACCGGCTAGGCCGTCGTTGGTGGACACCGCGAGCACGACCGGCCGGTCGCGGCGCAGGTGGCTCTTGACCGCCATGGCCACCGGGGTGTCGATGATCGAATGGGCCAGCTTGGCCAGGGTGTTGCCGGTGCAGGGCGCAACAGCCAGCACATCGAACAGCCCCTGGGGGCCGATGGGCTCGGCCTGCTGGATGGTGCGCAGCGGGGCGCGGCCGGTGCACTCGGCCAGGCGCGCGATGAGCGCGGCCGCTTCGCCAAAGCGGGTGTCCATCCCGGCGGCGTGGTCCGACAGGATGGGGGTGATCTCGTAATCGCCCGACCGGGCCATGTCCTCCAGCACGTCCAGCACCCGCGCGAAGGTGCAAAACGAACCGGTCATGGCAAAGCCGAGCCGGATGGGCTGTTTCATAGCAAGGCTTCCTCCTGTAAAATGGCGTAGATGGTGTCGCGGATGGCCTGGGCGGCCGATACGGGTGCGACCTTGCCGGGCAGGGAAAGCGCCCAGACTGCGTGGCGGCCCAGCTGGCTTGCAGCTGTGAGATCGACCCCGCCGGGCTTGGAGGCAAGGTCCAAGATCAGGCAGTTTTCGGGCAGTTCCGACAGCTCCATCAGCCCCAGCACCCGGGCGGGCACGGTGTTGACCACCAAATCAAATCCAGCCAAATGCCCGGGCAGCGCGCCGGTGTGCAAATATGCATGGCCGGCCGCTTGGATGCGGGCGAAATCCCGTGCCGAGCGGGCCGAAACTGTGACAACCGCGTGCAGGGCGGCCAGCTTTTGGGCCAGCAGGCTGCCGATGCGCCCGTTGCCGATGACCAGCGCCTTGGCCCCGTGCAGGGTGATGGGCAGCTCCTCCATGGCCAGCTGCAAGGCGCCCTCGCAGGTGGGCACCGCGTTGCGGATGGCCAGCTCCTCGCGCTGCAAATAGTCGACCAGGTGCAGGCCGTTTTGGGCGGCGCGCAGATATAAGCCCTGTGAGACGGCGCCCGCCAGCACCAGTTTGCCGGGCGGGATGGCGTCTAAAATGGCCTGGGTGTGGTAGGATGTATTGGAAAGCGGCGCGTTGAGCAATCCGTCGCTGCTCTCGGCCGGGATGGGCAGGATGACCGCCTGCGCCTGCTGCACGCCAAAGCCGTCCGCGCCCGCCCGGTGGACGCCGCTGCCAAACGTATGCCGCTCGAGCGCCGAAACCGAAACCGTGTGTCCGTCGGCGCTGAGCAGCTCGGCCAGCACGGCCAGGCGCAGGTCGCCGCCTACAACGGCCAGCGGCACGCTTTTTTTCATAGTGCATCGCCTCCTTCACCGTCAGGCTATGCCGCCCGGGCGTATGGCGTGACAGCCGCCCCGCCGGCCAAGAAATCTGCCGGGCGGAAAGATTGTGGAAAGATTGGGCTGTTATCTTGGAAACAAGAAAAACCGGCGGGCCATGGCGGACCTGGCCGGATGTGGAGGAGATCATATGGATATTTTGCAAACCAAGGCCCTGAAAAAATACTATGGTGCGGGCGACACCGAGGTGCGCGCGCTCGACGGCGTGGAGCTAAGCGTATCCGAAGGCGAATTTGTCGCCGTGGTGGGCACGTCGGGCTCGGGCAAGAGTACGCTGCTGCATATGCTCGGCGGGCTGGACCGGCCGACGAGCGGGCAGGTGTTCGTCGATGGGGTGGACATCTTTGGCCTGAAGGACGACGAGCTGACCATCTTCCGGCGGCGCAAGATCGGGTTTGTGTTCCAGGCGTACAATTTGGCGCCCGTGCTGAGCGTGTACGAGAACATTGTGCTGCCCATCGAGCTGGACGGCAACCCGGTCGATACCGCCTATGTGGATGAGATCATCCGCACGCTGGGGCTGGAGCGCAAGCTGGACAACCTGCCAAACCAGCTGTCCGGCGGGCAGCAGCAGCGGGTGGCCATTGCCCGGGCGCTGGCCACCAAGCCGGCCATCGTGCTGGCCGACGAGCCCACCGGCAATCTGGACAGTGCTACCAGCCAGGATGTGCTGTCGCTCATGCGGGTAACCGGCGAGAAGTTCGGGCAGACCATCGTCATGATCACCCACAACGAGGAAATCGCCCAGCTGGCCGGGCGGATCGTCCGCATCGAGGACGGCCGCATCGTGTCGCAGTAAAGGGGAGGTGGGAACCATGATAGGCAACCGCGCCTGTATCCGCCGCCTGTCCAGCCGCAGCCTAAAGGCGGCCAAATTGCGCAACACCATTGCGGTGCTGGCCATCGCGCTGACCACCGTGCTGTTCACCTCGCTGTTCACCATCGCGCTGTCGCTCAACGCGTCCTTCCAGCAGGGCAACTTCCGCCAGGCGGGCGGCGATATGCACGGCTCGTTCAAGGACCTGACCGAAGAGCAGGTCCAGCAGCTGCAAGACGACCCGCTGATCGTGGAAGCCGGCGCCCGCCTGCTGGCCGGTATGGCGCCCGGCGAGGTGCCGTTTAACAAGAGCCATGTGGAAGTCAGCTACATGGACGACATCGAAGCTAAGCACTACTTCATCGAGCCCGCCGAGGGCCGCCTGCCCCGCGAGGGCACAAACGAGGCCGCGACCGACACCCGGGTGCTGGCCCTGCTGGGCGTGGAGCCCAAGGTCGGCGCACAGTTTACCCTGCCCATCGAGATCGACAGCAACACCACCGACGCGCGCACGGTCGAGCGCACCTTCACCCTGTCCGGCTGGTGGGAGTACGACAGCGCGATCACCGCGTCCCACGTGCTGCTGCCCCGCTCGGCGGCAGACGAATTGTGCGCGCTGTCCACCGGCATCCAGGGCAGCTTGACCGGCACCTGGTCGCTCGACGTCATGCTGTCGAGCTCGCTGCACATCCGCGAAGATATGGAGCAGATCCTGGCAAACCACGGCTACCAGTGCGATGACCCGGCGGCGGACAACTACATCGGCATCGGCGTCAACTGGGGTTATGCGGGCGCCCAGCTGGCCGAGAACATCGACCCGCTGACCGTCGCGGCCATCGCGGCCATGATGCTGCTCATCCTGTTCACCGGGTATTTGATTATCTACAATGTATTTCAGATCTCGGTCGCGGGCGACATCCGGTTTTACGGGCTTTTAAAGACCATCGGCGCGACCGGCAAACAGATGCGCCGCATCATCCGGCGGCAGGCCTATCTGCTCTCGCTCGTCGGCATTCCGATCGGCCTTGTCATCGGTTACCTGATCGGCGCGCAGCTGGTGCCGCTGATTATCCACCAGATGAACCTGGGCGGGATGCATGAAACCGTGTCGCTCAGCCCGCTGATTTTCGTGTTTTCCACCCTGTTTGCGCTGCTGACCGTGCGCATCTCCTGCCGCAAGCCGGGCAAGATGGCTGCGCGGGTGTCGCCGGTGGAAGCGGTGCGGTACACCGACGCCGACGCGTGCGCGTCCAAGCGATTAAAGCGCGGGCGCGGCGGGGCCAAGCTGCCGCGCATGGCTTGGGCCAACCTGGGCCGCAGCCGCAGCAAAACCTGCATCACTGTACTGTCGCTGTCGCTGGCCGTGGTGCTTATGCAGCTGACCTACACCTTTGCCACCGGCTTTGACATGGACCGGTATTTGTCCAGCCGGTCTGCGGTCGATTTCGTCGTGGGCGATGCGGCCTACTTCCAGTCGAACTTCCGCTCGACCGACGAAGCCGTACCCGAAAACGTCATCGCTGCCATCGACGCCCAGGGCGGCATCACCCAGTCGGGCCGCATCTACGGCCAGGTGTCCGGCGTGCAGGAGGCGGTCATCGAGGACTGGTTCCGCCAGAACAACGGCCGGTGGTACCCGGGCGACACGCTGGACCAGCAGATCGAGCACACCGAGCACACCGGCGACGGCCTGCTGCTCGACCGCGCCCAAATCTACGGCATGGAGGACTTCCCGCTGTCCAAGCTGACCGTGCTGGACGGCGACCTGTCCGCCCTATCCGACCCGGCCCAGAACGCCATCGCGGCCGTGTACGCGACCGACGACTACGGCGACCCCGAAGCCCGGTCCCACTGGGCCAAGGTGGGGGACACCGTCCGCCTGCGCTATGTCGAGGAATACGAATACTACGACCTGGACACCGGTGAAATCCTCACGCCCGCCGAGGCCGATGCCGCCTATGACAGCGGCCGCAACCTGGGCACGCGCGCCAAATCCTACCGCGAGGTCGAATACACGGTCGCGGCTGCGGTCACCATCCCGGGCTCGATCGACTACCGTTTTTACGGCGCCGACCAGTTCGTGCTGGGCGCCGAGCGGTTCAAACAGGACTCGCAGACCGATGCGGTGATGACCTACGTGTTCGACGTGGCCGACGGTGCGGACGGCGATATGGAAGCCTTCCTCGCCGATTACACCGAAAATGTGCAGCCGCTGTTCGACTACGAGAGCAAGGCCACCTACCAGGCCGAATTCGAGAGTATGCGCAACCTGTTCCTGACCCTGGGCGGCGCGCTCAGCCTGATCGTCGGGCTGGTCGGCGTGCTCAACTTCCTCAACGCCGTGCTGACCGGCATCATCACCCGGCGGCGGGAATTCGCCGTGCTGCAGGCCATCGGCATGACCGGCAAGCAGCTCAAGCGCATGCTCATGCTCGAAGGGCTGTATTACGCGCTGTTGGCCATCGCCCTGAGCGCTGTGTTCAGCGCCACGCTCGGGCCGCTGGTGGGTGCGGGGTGCGCCAACGTGTTCTGGTTCTTCGTGTACAAATTCAGCCTGCTGCCGGTGGCGGCGCTGCTACCGGTGCTGGTGGCGCTGGGGCTGCTCATCCCGCTGCTCGCCTATAAGGGCCTGGCGCGCGAGAGCATCGTCGAACGCATCCGCGCCGGCGAATGAGGTTCCCAGTCCGCCCGGAGTATGCTATAATCAAAATACGAACCAACCGACAGGCTGCCGTCTCCTATGGACGGCGGCCTGTTTGAATGCAGAGAACGAAAACGGAGGGAAAACCAATGCCCCATATTTTGCTTGTGGAGGACGACCGGCCGCTGGCCCAGGGAGTGGCCGATGCGCTGGCCGCCGACGGGCGGACCATCACCGTGTGCGGCAGCGCCCGCCAGGCGCGCCAGGCCATGGAAAGCCCCATCGACCTGGCGATTTTGGACGTCGGCCTGCCCGACGGCAACGGCCTGGAGCTGTGCCGGGAACTGCGCCTGTTCAGCCGCGCGCCGGTGCTGTTTTTGACCGCCTGCGACGCCGAAGCCGACGAGGTCGCCGGGTTTGCGGCCGGCGGGGACGACTATATCGCCAAGCCCTTCCGGGTGCGCGCGCTGCGGGCCCGGGTGGACGCGCTGCTGCGCCGGGCCGTTGGGGACGACATCGTCGAACGGGGCGGCCTGCGCCTGGACTTTGCCCACGCCGATTTCACCCGGGACGGGGTGGGGATTGCGCTGTCCGTGCCCGAGCAGCGGCTGCTGCGCGCGCTGGTCAGTGCGCCTGGCCAGACCTTGCCGCGTGAGACCCTCACCCGGCAGGTGTGGGGGCTGGAAGCGGTGGAGGAAAACGCGCTGTCGGTGACCGTGCGGCGGCTGCGCAAAAAGCTGGGCGAGGGGTATATCCAGACCATCTACGGCGTAGGCTACCGATGGGGGACCAAGGATGACAGGTGAAATCTTATGGGTGGTATGTGCCGCCCTGGCGCTTGCGGCCGGGGGACTGCTGGCTGCATATAGCCTGCGTACCCTGCGCCGCTTGGAACATATGTTGCGGCAGGCCCAAGACGGTACCTGGCGCGCGCAAACCTGGCAGGAAAAGCGCCTGTCCCGGCTGGAAAACCAGCTGGCGCGGGTGCTGTCGGCCGGGGCGCTGTCCCGGCGGCGGCTGGACGACGACCGGGCCCACATCCAGCGGCTGGTGTCCGACGTGTCCCACCAGGTCAAAACGCCGCTGGCCAATATTCTGCTGTACACCGACCTGCTCAGCGAGCAGCCGCTGCCCGATAAGCCGCGCCAGCTGGTGCAGGAGATCGAGCGGCAGAGCCAAAAGTTGGAGTTCTTAACCGACGCATTGGTCAAAACCTCGCGCCTGGAGGGCGGGCTGGTGCAGGTGCGGCCCAAATTGCAGCCGGTGCGGCCGCTGCTCGACGGGCTAGCTGCGACTTGGGCGCCGCGGGCGCAGCAAAAGGGCATCCGGCTCGAGTGCCCGTCCGGCGGCGACTTCTGTGCCGCCTTTGACGCCAAGTGGACGGTCGAAGCGGTGGGCAACCTGCTGGACAACGCGGTCAAATATACCCCGCCGGGTGAGGGGGCCTGCATCCGCCTGACCGCCCAGAAATTTACGATGTTTTGCCGCATCACAGTGTCGGACACCGGCCCCGGGCTGGACGAAAGCGAAAAGGCGCACATCTTTGAGCGGTTCTACCGGGGCGAGGGCACCGGCGATGCGCCTGGCGTGGGGCTGGGGCTGTACTTGGCCCGCCAGATCGCCACGTTGCAAGGCGGCTACCTGCGCGTGGACGGACGCAAGGGGCAGGGGACTGCGGTTTCGGTGTTTTTGCCCCGTGAACTGGATGGGGAGAAGAAGATACAGGAAATTGTATAAAGTATACAAAAATATAAAAATAATTTCGTAAAATTGCGTATTGAAAAATAAGAAAACTGGTCAAAATGGTTAAAAAACGGGGAAATGTCTTGAAAGAATGCGCAGGCGTATGGTATCCTATATTTGTAGCACCCCGCTAGGACAATTGGCGGGTGCGCGTGAAGCACCGAAACCCTTCCACCCCCTTGCCGCAGCGGCTGCGGCCCATAAGAGAGAGCGCCCTTGGGGCCCATTTTTGTTAAGAGAGAAGGATTTGCATGAAGAAAAAAGCGATTATGGAAGCGATCAAGTTCCAGCTCAAAAGCGACTACCACACCACCCCAGACAAAGCCAAGCCCGACCAGCTGCACATGGCCTTGTCCAAGGCTGTCATGGCCGAAATCGCCGACCGCTGGCAGGATAGCCTGGAGCGCCACCGCCGCCAGCGCCACGCCTACTATTTCTCCGCCGAGTTCCTCATGGGGCGTATGATTTACAACAACCTCATGTGCCTGGGTGTGACCAAAGAGGTCGGTGAGCTGCTCGAGGAGAGCGGCACCTCGCTGGCCGCCTTTGAAGAGGTGGAGGACTGCGCGCTGGGCAACGGTGGCCTGGGCCGTCTGGCTGCCTGCTTCCTGGATTCGGCCGCAACCATGGACCTGCCGCTCGACGGCTACGGCATCCGCTACAAATACGGCCTGTTCAAGCAGAAGATCCAGGGCGGTTTCCAACTCGAGGAGGCCGACGACTGGACCCGCTTTGGCGACCCCTGGGGCCTGCGCCGCGAGGACGAAAAGGTCATCGTCCGTTTTGCCGATCAGACCATCGTCGCCGTACCCTACGATATGCCCATCATCGGCTACAATACGAACAACATCGGGACCCTGCGCTTGTGGCAGGCCGAGGCCGAAAAACCCTTTGACTTCAACCTCTTCAACGAGCAGCAGTACGACAAGTCGGTGTCTGCCGCCAACCGCGCGGAGGATATCTCGCGCGTACTGTACCCCAACGACTCGACCGACGCCGGCAAGATTTTGCGCCTAAAGCAGCAGTACTTCTTCTGCTCGGCCTCGCTGCAGGACATCCTGCGCAAGTATAAGCTGGCCTACGGCAATGATTTCTCCCACTTCGCTGAGATGAACGCCATCCAGCTCAACGATACCCACCCGGTTATCTCCATCCCTGAGCTCATCCGTCTGCTCACTGACGGCGAAAATCTGCCCTTTGACGAAGCGCTCGGCATCTGCAAGCAAGTCTTTGCCTACACCAACCACACCATCCTGGCCGAAGCACTGGAAAAATGGAGCCAGCACCTGATGATCGCTACCATCCCGCGTGTATACGACATCATCGTCAAGATCGACGAGGCGCTCACCCGCGAGCTGGCCGGCATGGGTGTGCCGGGCGACAAGGCCCAGTCCATGCGCATCATCCAGCGCGAAACCGTCCACATGGCCCACATGGCCATCTTCGCTTCCAGCTATGTCAATGGCGTGGCCAAGCTGCACACCGAAATCCTCAAGAACGACGCCCTGAAAGATTGGTATGCGGTCTATCCGCAGCGTTTCCAAAACAAGACCAATGGCATCACCCAGCGCCGCTGGCTGGCGCTGTGCAACCCGGCGCTCAGCGATTTGCTCACCGAGCTGCTCGGCGATGAGTCGTGGAAAACCGACCTTTCGCAGCTCAAAAAGCTCGAGCATTACGTCTCCGATGACACCATTATGGAGCGCGTCGCCCAGATCAAGCTGGATAACCATAAGCGCCTGGCAGACTACATTTGGAAAAAGGACCGCATCCAGATCGACCCCAATACCTGCTTTGATATCCAGATCAAGCGCCTGCACGAATACAAACGTCAGTTCCTCAACATCCTGACGATTTTAGAGCTGTATTACGAAATTAAGGAGGGCAGCCTGACCGACTTTACGCCCACCACCTTCATCTTTGGCGCCAAGTCGGCCCCCGGCTACAAGCGCGCCAAGGGTATCATCAAGCTCATCAACGAGGTCGCCCGCCTGATCGACAGCGACCCGGCCGTGCGCGGCATTTTGAACGTGGTCTTTGTGTCCAACTACAATGTGTCCTACGCCGAAAAGCTGGTGGCTGCGGCCGACATCTCCGAGCAGATCTCCACCGCCGGCAAGGAAGCGTCGGGCACCGGCAACATGAAACTCATGGCCAACGGCGCGGTCACCATGGGTACCTACGACGGCGCCAACATCGAGATCTTCGAGGAGGCTGGCGAGGAAAACAACTACCGCTTCGGCGCCACCGTCGATGAGATCCGCGACGTGGCCGAGCGCTACAACCCCAACTGGACCTACAACCACGACCGCCGCGTCAAGCGCATCCTGGACGCGCTCATCGACGGCACCCTCAACGACGGCGGCACTGGCATCTTCCGCGAGCTGCACGACTCCATCGTCTATGGCTCAGCCTGGCACCGCCCGGACCAGTACTTCCTGCTGCTCGACCTGGACCGCTACCTGGAAGCCCGCAAGCGTGCGTCGAACGACTACAAGGACCGCCTGGGCTTTGCCCGCAAGTGCTGGATGAACATCTGCAATTCGGGCAAGTTCTCCTCCGACCGCACCATCGCCGAGTACGCCAAGGATATCTGGCACATCGAAAAAATTTAACACACACAAAAAAATCCCGCCTGGCAGATACACCGGGCGGGATTTTGCGCATTATACAGCCGGGACGTCGATGCGCACCAGGCTGACGTCGGATGCTTCATAGGAGTGTTCATAGGCGCTGGTCGAATAGAAGTCGCGGTTGAGCGACGCGCCCGGGTCGGTCAGGCGGCAGGAGATGGTGACGGTGTCGCCGTTGGACACCAGCTGGTCGCCGATGTACAGCTGGGAGATGTTCTGCCCGAGGACGTGCTCGACCGGGATGGCGGGTGCCAGGTCGATTTCGCCAATATCGGTGTCCATCTCGAACAGCCAGGCGCTGGCCAGGCCGGTCTGGACCTCGAGCAGCTGGCCGTACTGGTTGTACAGATCCATGTACCGCATTTCGATGGGGCCGGTCACCTCAAACGTATCGGTCACCACATAGGCGTCGCGCAGTTCCACCGCGGGGGCACTGCTCTGGAATTCGTAGCCGGCCGCTGTCGACGACTGCTCGGCCAAGTCGATGGTGTCGATCACGCCCACCACCTGGATGCGCTGGTCGACGTTGAGCCCGGCCAGCGTGTCGCGCGGCAGATAGACCTTGACCGTGCCGCTCAGCTCGGCGTAGTCGTCCTCAATGGCGGTGACGCACTCGGTGTAGAGATAGGTGTTGCCCTGGTAGGTATCTTGGGCGCGCAAGCGGTTTTCTTGCAGCGCATTGAGCAGCTCGCCGTAGGTTACCGGCTGGGCCACGGCCAGCATATCCTCCATCGAGGTGGCCGGAGCACTGCTCTGGGCGGCCGGGCTGCTGCCCGCCGCAGAACCATCCCCCGCAGTTTGCCCGCCGCAGGCCGCCAGTGGCAACGCCAAGGCACCGGCCAACAATAGGGCCATCCACTTTTTTTGCATGATTGTTACGCCTCTTTTCCCGTAAACTTTCTTTTAGTATAGGGGGGAAGGGGCAGCCTGTCAATAGGCGGCCTTGCCGGGGGGAAAATGCCGGGCGCCGGGCAGAGCGGTCAAACGATTTGGTTGCATTTGCCCGGCGTTTGGGCTATACTGATACCAATGCCCCCGCATTCGCAGGGGAGAAAGAGGGATGCACGATGCGAAACATTCAAACGGTCGCCCTGATCGGCTTGGGCGCCATCGGCTGCTCGATTGCACGCGAATTGCAGCGGGCCGTGGGCGCGGACAACTTCCGCGTGATCGCCGGCGGCGCGCGCGGCGACCGCATTCAAAACCAGGGCGTGTGGATCAACGGCGAGCACTGCCGCTTTGCCGTCACGCCGCCCGCCGCCCGGACCAGCCCGGCCGACCTGGTGATCGTGGCGGTCAAATATCCGGCCCTGCCCCAGGCCATCCGGGATATCGCCAACCAGGTCGGCCCGGACACCATGATTTTGTCGCTGCTCAACGGGGTCACATCGGAGCGCGAGATCGCCGCCGTGTACGGCTGGGAACACATGCTGTACGGACTGGTGCGCCGCTCGGTCGTCATGCAGGGCAATGTGTGCACCTTTGACGCCTGGGGAACCTACTACTTCGGTGAAAAGACCAACCAAACGCGCTCCGAGCGGGTGCAGGCGATGTGCCGCCTGTTTGACAAGGCCGGCATCCACTGGGAGGTACCCCAAGACGTGGTGCGCGAGCAGTGGTTCAAATTCCTGGGCAATATCGGCGAAAACCAGACCTCGGCCATCCTGGGCATCCCCTACGGCGCGTGGCATACCGATGGCAACGATGCCAACTGGGTGCGCGAAGCCGCCTGCCGGGAGGTCATCGCCGTGGCCCAAAAGCTGGGGATTGACCTGGGCGAAGCCGACCTGGCCCGGCAGCGCGCGGTTATCAAGAGCGTGCCCGCCCAGGGCAAAACCTCTATGCTCCAGGACATCGAGGCCGGACGCCCGACCGAGGTGGACATGTTTGCCGGTGCGCTGTGCCGCATGGGGCGGGAGTGCGGCGTCCCCACGCCGGTCAACGAGCTGCTGTACCACATGATTCGGGTACTGGAACAGAAAAACCGGGACGCGCTGTAAAAAAGGAAAAGCGGCAGAGGAGCGATTGCACATCAGCTCTCCTGCCGCTTTTGCAATAAAAAACGGCATACCGCAGCGGATATGCCGTAAGAAAGCGTCATTCGCCCAAAATGGCGGGCAGGATGGCCGCCAGTGCGTCGGCCAGGCGGCGGTGGTCGTCGGCACTCATGTGTACGCCGTCGGCCGAGGTGACCGGGCCGAGCTGGCCGGCGTTAAAGCAGCAACAGCGGATGCTTTTGTCGGCACAGAGTGCCTCATAGGCTGGGCCGAGCTGGGACGAACGTTGTACCGAACCGGCATCGTACACCTCGCCGGTAGGGCAAGCGGGCAGGACAGTGCCGTTGAGCAGCATGGGGGCGACGACCAGCACTTCTGGCCGGGCGCGCAGGTTCCACATGCCGGCACTTTGGACAATGTGCAGCAGACGGCGCATTCCTTTGACCACGTCGTCAACGGTCAGGCCCAGGCGGGCCTTGAGGTCGTTGGTGCCCAGCATGATGACCACCAGGTCGAGCGGGTCGTGGGTTTTGAGGATCATGGGCAGGGCCTTGGAGCCGCTGCTCCAGCCGTCATAGCCGTCGTCATAGGCGGTAGTGCGGCCGTTGAGCCCGCTTTCGATGATTTCGTACCGCCCTTCGAATTGGGCGCGCAGCCGGCCGGTGTAGCGGGTTTCCAGTCCAAAGCGGCCGCCGGTGCGGGCGTTGAAGCCCCAGGTATTGGAGTCGCCGAAAAACAGAATGCTCTTCAAGTGGATTCCCTCCTTATGCGCCGGTTTGTTCCTCGTAGGCGCGCCGTACCAAAGTTGCCAGCTGGTCAGAGCAGGAGGTGCCTTTGCCTGCGCAATCGATACCTTTGAAAAGCCGCTCGATTTGCTCGACCGTCATACCGTCCACCGCGCGGCCGATGGCCTGCAAATTGCCCGGACAGCCGCCCTGGAATTGCACGTTATGGACGACATTGCCGTCAAGATCAAATGAGATCCGCCGGGAGCATACGCCGCGCGGTGTGAGCTGATAGTGCATGAGATTCGTCTCCTTCGTGAAAAAATTATTCTTGCCTTGTGCCGGACAAGCCACACAGCTGTAAAATTTGCTGGGCCGCATCCGGGAAGCTGGTGGCGACATAAGCAGGCGTACCAGCGACCGGCAACGGGTCGCCCCGTACGTTGAGCCACATCGCCTGCAAGCCGGCCCCCAATGCGCCGCGCACATCGTGGTTGAAATTGTCACCGACCATGAGGGTATCCTGGGCCGGGACCCCCAGCCGTTTGACTGCCAAATGGAAGATCGGTGCGTGCGGCTTATCCCGTCCGGCCTCCTCGCTGGTAATGAGCAGGCCGCAGACTTCGGACAACTGCAAGCGGCATAGCTTTTGCATTTGGATATCGGCCATCATGTTGGTGCACACCCCCACCGGGATGCCGCCTGTATGCAGGGCGGTCAGCAGCTCCAGCACACCCTCGCGCCGCTGCATAGCGCCCAGCACTGCCTCCCAGTAGGCGGCGTGCATCCCGCAGGCATAGGGCAGGGGATTGACGCCCAACCATTCCAGACCCCATTTGGCAAACAGGGTGCGGTCATGGCTTTCCGGCTCGTCGGGACAGGCTTCGTGCAGCATCAGCCGCCCCCGGCGCATGGCTTCCTCGGCGCGTGCGGCCGGTATGCCGGCGTGTGCTGCGGCGTATTGGCCCGCCGCTTGCAGCCCCAACCGGTCGCAGGTGGAAAAGTCGCCGTAAAGCGTGTCGTCCAGGTCGAATAATACAGCCCGAATCATAAAATTCTCCTTTTTAAAAATTATAGCAATCCATCGTCATACACCGCACGGCTTCCGCCGGCAAACGGCGGACGGGTGCGTGCGGCAAGCAGGATGGCCTCGCCGAGCTGGCGCATGGGCAGGCGCAGAGGCACAGCCACCGGCCGCAGATGCATTCCGATCAGCGTGCCGCCGATATCCAGGCCAGCAGCTGCCTGTGCCTGCAGCGACGCCACCACCACCGGATGGTGGAACATGGCATAGGCGGCAGTGGCAAACGAACCGCCTGCTTTGGGCTGCGGGATGACATTGACCCGGGGCAGTTGATACCGCGCCGCTGCATCGTATTCGACGACCAGCGCGCGGCCCAGATGTTCACAGCACTGGGCGGCTAGATACAAGCCATTTCGCTGCAAAACAGGCAGCAAGCCCTCTAGGATAGCGCGGGCGACTTCAGGGCTGGAATCCGTGCCGATTTTATGGCCCCCCACCTCACTGGAAGAGCAGCCGGTCACGACAAGATCGCCCGGCTGGAGCCTGGCGGACGCGACCAACGCCTGCATCGCAGCTGCGGCTTCAGAACGAATGGTAGCAAGCATTCGGAAATGACCTCCTTTAAGGTTTCTTTGTTTTAGTATAGCACAGATGTGCAGCGATTGCATCCCCCATTCTTGGAAGTTTCAAATTTGCCCAGCCTGCTTTTTCTGTGCTTCACCCGCCCCTTGCGTCCGGCATAGAATGCAGTACGGCGGGCGACCCGCCGAATGCATTCAAAGGAGATAGTCCACAGATGGAGTTGAAAAAATCTGCCTTTTTCTCCCGGTGTGGAGAACAGAGTCCGTCCCTACCTGAGCAGGACGAAAACCAACCGGCAACGCCCGGCCCTGGTCCGGAGGAGTTGCCCACTCCGGAGCTGACACCTGAGGAGGGGGTCCAACAGCCGGAAGACGATTCCAACCTTCCAGAGGATGATTCCCAGACCCCCGGGAGTGGGGACAATGCGGAAATTTTGCCTAGCGATAGCATTGACCCGGCGCTGCTGTCCCTGGCAATGGGCTTTGTGCCGCGCCAGGCATGGGAGACCCCATATGCATTTGATGTAGCCCTGCGGCGCGGAACCATTTTTCCATCCCTCGACAAACCATTCCTCGGAGAGGAGGCGCTGCCCCAATGAACGAACGGCAAACTTTGCTGCACAAGGTGCAAATGTATGATTTTGCCTTGGTAGATGCGGCGCTATTTTTGGATGGCCATCCCAAAGACGCAGCCGCTTTGGCCTATTACCAGCAAACGCTGGCCATGTACGACCAGGCAGTGGCCGATTATGAGGCCCAATTTGGCCCGCTTGCCAAAAAGCAGGCAAAGGACACCGCACAATGGCGCTGGGTTGACGATCCGTGGCCGTGGGAAGGAGAGGATAACTGATGTGGGGTTATGAAAAAAAACTGCAATATCCGGTCAAAATCGCAAACCCTGACCCGGCTGCTGCAAAGATTATCATCACGCAGCTGGGTGGGCCGGACCCCAGAAAGATATAACAGCCTATATAGCATGATATAGAATGGCAAATGAATTTTTTTCCCGATTGAAGATGATTTTTTGGACAAAAGAGCGGATGGTGCAGTTTTTTTCGGCTTCGGAGACGTCACTACGGCGCAGCTTTTCCAAGTCGGCGGTATGCAGCCGGACAAATTCCGCAGTTGTCATTACTTCCTGCGGCGCGGGGCGGCTGCTCTCCAGGCGTTCGATCTGTTCGAGGATTCGCCGTTTGTTTTCTTTGTATTCGTCGAGCGTGTCGATACCTGCCTCGTAGGCTTCCCGGATGCGCTGAAGCTTGAGGCGTTCGCGTGTGATTTGTCGGTCTATGATGGCCCGATCGGCATCGTTGCGGATGCGCGCGCCGTCCGCACTTACAATCGAGAAATCCAGGGAAAGAAAATCGGCGGCGATCTGGTCGATGACCGATGGGGTGATGCTGGCAATCGTAATGGAATGCGATTGTGGGCATTTTCCTTTGGCATAGCTGTGGCATTGCAGGCTTTTGCCGGCCAAGGAGGGGACCAGGGTGCTGCCGCAGCAGCTGCATTTGACCAGGCCCTTGAGGGTGAAGGGCCTGCCGTCCTCACGGTGATACCGGCCAAAGGCGTGCCGCTGCTGCTCAAGTTTGGCCTGGACCGCGTTAAAGGTCTGGGAGGTGATCAGCGGCTCGTGTGCCGCATCGGTGACAATGGTGTCTGGCGAAGGGGCGGCGCGGCGCACCTTGCCGGTTGGCGTCCAGCGCACCTTGCCAGTATAGACCGGATTGCGCAGGATGTATTCGACATTCCGGCGTTCAAACCGGTTGCCAAAGCGGGTACGCACGCCCAATTCGTTCAGCCAGTGCACCAGGCTTTGGATGGTTGCGCCCGCCAAATAGTCGGCAAACAGCTTTTGCACCAGCGGGGCGGCGCCGGCATCTGGGACAAACTGCCGGTTTTCCAGCCGGTAGCCGAAAGGGGCATAGGTGTTATAACCGCCTTCTTTGGCGCGCTGGGTCATGCCGCGGCGCACCTCTTCGGCCAGGTTGATGGAATAATATTCGTCCATGGCTTCGATCATGGCTTCAAACAGAATGGACATTTTATCGTCGCCCACCGGCTCACTGATGGAAATCACCTCAATGCCCAGCTCGCGGCGCAGCATGGATTTATAGACAATGCTGTCCTGCCGGTTGCGGGCAAAGCGGGAAAACTTCCACAACAAAATGGCGTCAAACGGCCGGGGCTGGGTTTTGGCGGCGCCGATCATGGCGTTAAACGCCGGCCGCTTTTGGGTGTTTTTACCGCTGATGCCCTCGTCGATATAGACAAGGTCATCCGGGACGGTCATATCGTGCGCTTTGGCGTATTTGCGGATCTCGGTCAGCTGGCTGTCGGGAGAATATTCGATTTGATCATCGGTCGATACACGGATATAAGCGGCGGCAATTTTCATGGCAAACACCTCAAAAAATAAAACGAATGTTCTAATAAAAAGATGAAAATTTTCCCACCCGGGCGCGGGTGGGAATTTTTTATGGGGTGAATAGAGTATCGGTTGTCAGAACAAAGCCGGGCAGGACGCTCGAGGAGATCGGCTGGCCGGGCATAAAAATATCCGAAGGAGTAAAAAGCCCATCCGTCAGAGAAAAGACCTGAACAGTCTGCTCCAGCGGGCTGACCAGCCAATATTCCCGCACGCCCGCCCGCTGATAGGCATTCAGCTTGACAAAGCGGTCGGCGCGGGCCGTCGAAGGGGATAGGATCTCAAACACCACATCCGGCGCGCCCAGGCAGTGCTGATCGGTCAGCTGGTCGGGGTTGCAGATCACGACAATGTCCGGGACAAAGACGTTGGTCACATCGTCCGCTTTTTGCCCGGCTTCGGGGAGCAACACCTCGATTTCGGTGAGCGCCCGACAGGGTTTATCCGATAGGAACTGCATGAGCTGGAACAGGATGGCCGCCTGCACCGACTGGTGCAGGATGGACGGCCGCGCCTGCATGACCGGCTGGCCGGCGAACAGCTCATATCGCTCGTCGGTGTCCCACGCGGCATAGTCGGCGTAGGTGTAGGTTTGCTTTGAAATGGGCAACGGCATGGCAGTGCACCTTCACATAACAGCTTTGTGTGGGATTGTTAAGACTGAAAGATATACGTTACTCTAAATTGGTAGAACAGAAGGGTAAAATTTGTTTTTTGAAATCGATATCAAATGGAATTTGCAAAAATTCGGAAGAATGAGTTGAAATTAATTTCATAAAATTAAAGATGGTAACCCCAGTAATATGGTCATCATCCCAATCACGGCGAATGACAATATTATCACTGACTTCATCGCCATAAGAATTGCTTTGATCAGAAAAAGCGACATATAGTATGTCATTTGGCCGATCGTAGTCAACCCTTTGAATCGGAGCATGAATCATAGATAATCCCTTTCTCCTCTCCATGTTCGCGGATTTTTGCAACGTCGTATGCCGTAACAACAGTATGCTCATTATATCGTTTTGAAGATGGCCCCGTTATAACTTCTGTATAACGTGTCCGTCCGGCGCAGTCAGCAGGATAAGAATAATGAACATGGCGCTCTGGGTTTTGAGCGCTTTGATAAACTCTATATGGATGTTCAACAGCGCATTTGACATCAGATACACGATTTTTTAGTTCTGGATGACCAGGTTCAATGTGTGTAGCCCATTGATATTGAGAACAAGATACCGTATATCCCACAGGAGATTCAACAACAAAAAGATCCTTATCCTCCATACTTAATTGTCCTGCTTTTCCTTCAACATATTTGAAAGAGTATCACAAAGATTTTCTGCACAATTCTTAGACATGATAAGTTTTGATACAGAAGTGGTGCTAGATGATTGGATTTTCAATTCGGATGGGGCAAAGATAGGTTCTTCCATAAAGAACTCTAAAGTTACTTCTGATGATTCCTCGTTTTTGCAAAGAATAAATCTGTTCGTAAAAGCAGCGCTCATAAATTTTCCTCCTTTTATATTGCTCCTTGGATGAAAGGCCCGCATTGCCAAAGCAGCAACATGGGCCTTACGAATGGACAGTATCTACATGTACGCACTCCATCATCCTCGGAAGAAAAACATACGGATGAGAGATATTCTGTCCGTCTTTCTCAATGAAAGTTATTTCTTCGTCCTTAGTATATGTGATTTTTCTAAAATTGTCAATGTAAAATCAACCGCCTGCGCACTTTTTGCATGGTGTCCGGCCGCCGACCTGGCTGATATCAACCGGACGGGAGTTCTTGCCGCCGCAATCCGGGGCGAGATGGTACCGCTCGCCGCTCGGGGTGACGTAGACGGTCTGCCCGCCAGAGGGCTGCGCGGCTGCGGCAGCCTGGCGCTCGGCTTCTTCGGCTGCAAGGCGCTCTTGCTCGGCCTGCGCGGCAGCTGCGGCCTGGCGCTCGGCTTCTTCGGCTGCAAGGCGTTCTTGCTCGGCCTGCGCGGCGGCTTGGCGCGCGGCTTCTTCCTTGGCTGCTTGTTCGGCAGCAGGGTCGGTGATGGTAAGCGCGACATCCGGCGAAGCCGCGGACGCGGCTTTACAAGATAGCGTCACCTGGCCGGCAGCAAGCGGGGTGACTTGGCAAACGATTTTCCCATCGGCAACCGAAGTTGGTTCGACGGATACCAGGTCGGCATTGGAGACAGAAAGCTCGATATCGTCGGCAGATGCATCCTGCGGGGAATATGTATATACAACCTCGGCCGCTTCCGGGACAGCCAGGTCGAGCGATGCAGGGGAGGAAAGCTCAATTTTTTCTATGGGGTCTGGGGAATCTAAGCCAACTGCAACCATCAGCACAAAGAGCACTGCAACAACAATTTGCCAACGCTTCCGGTAGAACGGGCAGGTGTTGGTCCCTACTAGAAACGCGCGGCAATGCAAAATCGAGCAGCCAGCCACAGTGCTGGCCAGGCCCTGAACAATCGACATAAAATCAGGGGAACAGGCGTAAGACAGGCCAAAGACGATAAAAAGAATACCGACAACCTGCAAAATGCGGTGTTTCTTCGCCCCTTGCGGCGCAGGGGAAGGGTTCTCGGGCGGCGGGGGCGGAAGCTGCCCACCGGAAGAAGCCTTTGAAGAAGCGCCAGAAGCTTTCGCAGGCGTTTTCTTTGCACCAATTTTTCCGGATTTCACATAGCTGATGCCCGTGCCGGGGAGGCTGACCGATTTGGTGACGCGGCCGGAACTGTTCACCGAAACGCGCGCGCCCTTGGTACCCGCAGAGATACCAACGCCTTTATGGCTGATATTCAGTTTGATGCCAGGGGCGACTTTAAAACTTTTTCGAAAGCGAAACCCCATAAATATCCCTCTCTTTATATATTATTTGGCTTGGTGTATACAAAATACTACCCAAGCACCTTCTCTACTTCTTCGCTGGAAGCGAGAGATTGACAATCAGGGTCGGTCCTCGCGTCAAGGATTTGCTGCATATCCATGTCATCGGAGGCGACTTCCTGAATGGAATTCCAGCCTTTACTCCTTTACTATACATCTATTTCTTTACAAAATTGCGGATTAAAAGCCATGGTACGCCCAAAACATGGCACCGCTCCAAATCCGCGCCTTCGATGGTGCGGGCAGGATACATTGGATTGATGGGGACAAACCGCATCCACTCCTCGCCAGGCGTATATTCTATCTTTTTCAGCGTGGCCTGGTCATCGTCATAGGCAACAACGCCGATTTCGCCGGAGCGTTGCAGGGTAGGCGTTTTCAAGATCAGCACCTTGTCGCCCTCGCGAAAGTCGGGATACATAGAATCGCCGTGTACAGTCAGAACGAAAAAATCCGACTTGGGCCGCCCGCGGAGCGCATGCTCCGGGATGTCGATTGTATCCCCCGACCAATCCTCTGAAGCGATGTGGTCATAGCCGGCGGCAATTTCTCCGATAATTGGGAAGGTGACGACGTTTTCCGCGATTTTGGGCTCGGGAAAGGACGAAGAAAGAGATGAGGTCGAAGAACGGCCCATGAGATATTCAACGGAAACATTGAAGAAATCCGCTAACTTGCAGATGGTATCGAATGTAGGCTCACTATCGCCAGTTTCATATTTGCCGTATGTTGTACGATCAACACCTAAAAAATCCGCTACATCTTTTTGCGTTAAATGCCGAAAATCGGCCTTGCGAACGATTTTAAGATTATTCACAGGGATCACCTCTTTGTGTCCATAATTATAAGGGAAGAAACTTCACATTTCAATAAATGAGAAAATAATTCGCAAAATAGATTGACAATGCGGAGATACTTCGAGTATAATACAAACAAGAAATGTGAAGATACTTCTCGCAAGTTGTGAATAGAAGGGGGGAAAGTAAATGAAAATTAAAGAGCAGTCCTGCAAAGGAGAGCTATTAAGCGAACAAGAGAGGTTGAAACGTCTGGAACAGAAAATGAAGTTACAAACAATAGTATTACTGTTGCTGACTATTTGTGGCGTTATCGCTGCCTGGAGAATCCGGAGTTTGGGACAGATTGCTATCCTGTTCGACGAACGCATCACTTTGCTCTCTGAAAATACCGGTTTCATCATCGACTGTTTGCAAAGTGTCGAAAATACTCTGCAACAGTTGATTTCGTTCCTTGTCCAGCTGTAATTGTTCATTATTCTGCTTGATTATTTGCTGGTTCTGCTCAATAATGACCTGCTCATTTGGATTTGGCCAGAAGAAAAACAAAATAGTGAGCAAAAGACCTAGACATTCGAGTATTATTCCTAAATTCGATTTTATATATTCTTTTGTCAAGGGTTGATCTATGGGTAAGTCCAATGAAATTCCTGCTTGAGCATTCTTTTGAAATGCGGAGGCTTCTTGAAGAGTAGTATTGACTGAATCGGTTAGCACATCAGAGGGATTCCAATTGAGCTCAGTGGATTCTTTGAGTTTGCCTGCCAATGCGCAAATAGATAGCGAATACTCTTGAAGCCGTGTGCTATACAGAAAACCCTTTTGCAGAGTAGATGTAACCAATTCGACTGGAGCAGACCAACTTGCTAGGTTTTTATCTGAAAATCTTTTAGATAGTGCCAGAAACGAGTTTTGCAAATTCCGATCAATCTGAAAATAACTAGTATGCTCTTGTATTTCGTGTATACGCTTGATTAGTCCTTCATAGGGCATTTGGTCATAAATACGCTGCCAGATCTCGGTAACTTTTTCAGCCATATCAGCACTTCCTTTCCCTCACAATCTTACCATGTGGGGAAGAAAGGCGCAAGGAGGTGAGCCCCATGAAAACAATTCGGGAACGGAGAGAAGCGATTTGCGCTACCCAACAGGAAATGGCAGAAGCATTGCGCGTTGACCGCAGCACTGTGGGCAAATGGGAAGCCCCAGGAACCTATCCAAGGCCGAAATTTTTAAAGGCGATTGCAACGTATTTGGGCTGCACCATTGACGAACTGTTTGACAATGCCAAGAAAGAAGGGAGGTGAGCAGAATGGACTGCACAAAATGCAAACAATTGGAACAATTGAAAGAAGAAAACGCTGAGCTGCGGAAGGAAAATAACCTTGCTTTCCTGTTGCTAGAAACAGTTGCTAGCATTGCCGAAGACTACAAGTCAAAACTACCCGAGCAGGTGGTTAAACAAAGTGATCGCAATTGGGAACTTCAGTTCAACATGCTTCTTGAGAAACTCAGCGACTCTGTTAAAGGTACTGCGGGTGACGGGAAGGTCTTCGGCAGTGATCTTGCGGAGTAAATCAAGAATTTCAGAGAGTTGCTGCTGTTCCTGGACAGGCCGCTGCGCAAACACGTTTTCCAAATCGGAAAGTGTGTAGTTGACGTTCTGCGTCGCGTTTTCCTGTGTGCCAATGATAGCATTGCCAGAAACCGGAGCGTTAAAGTTAAAAACTGTGGACTGCGATTGCGCGCTATTTTGAGCAGGCGAATCTATGGATTGAATATAATCTTCACCGTTTCCGGTGGGGATTAAGTGATATGAATTGATAATATCGAGTTCATCACGGATATAACCTGCTTCTATCAGATAGTTAATATCCCGTTCAAGTTGGGGTGTAACAAGCTGAGAAGGGTCGCAATCTTCGGCATTACAGTAAAACGATAAGGGCTCCCCGGTTTCATGCACATGGTTACAGATTTTCCGCAGAAGTTCTTCGCGTGATGGCGACATAAACACCACTTCCTTTCCCCATAAGCTTATCATGAAGGAAGGGAAGGCGCAAGGAGGTGAGCCCCATGAAAACAATTCGGGACAGGCCGGATATGGGTCTGCCCTGCATACACTAAAACGAGGTGATTTTTTATGGGAAAAGCAAAAAAACTGCGTGGGTGCTCCAAAATTGTCCTGCCCGACGGCACCATCAAGGACGTGCGCGATTTTGACGGCAACCTGGTCATGGACCCGGAAGAATGGGCCGGTTATCAGCAGCAGATTGGCCGGCAGATCAGCCAGGCCGTGTGTGAAATTCTGCGCGAACACCCTGAGCACAAGACCGCGTTTGGCATGGCGCCGGATGAGCATGAAAAGCGCATCTCGCTGGCCGAGCTGCTGCGCACATGGTGAGTACATATAGCGAAAAAGAAAAGACACCCGAAGGCCTAGCAGCGCCTTCGAGTGTCGGACGTTAGACTTTTCACACCGTCTACGTCTATTTTACCGCAAAAATACAGGATGTCAATATGTTTTTGGAAAGTTGGGGTAAAGACGAATGCAGTATCAATTCGACACCACAATTGCCGAGCAGTATAGCTTGGAGGAAGCGGTCTTTGTCCACCGCATTTATCACTGGGTCATGCACAACGCGGCCAACGAGCGCAACTTTGCCGACGGTCACTATTGGACCCACGATTCGGCGCAGGCGCTGGCCAGGCTGTTCCCGTTCTGGACGGCGCGACAGATTCAGCGCATCGTCCAGAACTGCCGGGAGCATGGTCTCATCCTGACCCGGCAGTTAAGCAACAATCCGACTGATCGGACGCTGTGGTATACGGTGACCGAAACGGTGAAATGCATTTACGCAAATGGTGAAATGGATTTAACCGATCGGTGCAATGGATTTAACCAAACGGTGGAATGTATAAAAGGAACAAATAAAAGACCAAATAAAAGACAGAGAGAGACGCGCGCGCAAACCGAAGAAAAATCGGCCTACGGCGAATTTGGCAACGTGTACCTGACCGGGGTCGAATACGACAAGTTACATGCCCGCTGGAGCGAGACCCAGGTCGCGCAGGAGATAGAAGCCCTGTCGGCTTACATGGCGTCCAGGCGAAAACGGTACGCCAGCCACTACGCCACCTTGCTCGGCTGGCTCAAGCGGGACTTCCCGCCCGAAGAACCGTCTGCAGAGCGGCCAAAGCCAATGCTCATCGAGGAGGAATGGGCAAATGGATGACGTACAGACCCTGCAAAGGGAGATTTCGTCCCAAGCGGCGGTGCTGGGCTGCCTGCTTATTGAGCCCAGCCTGTGCGGGGAAATCTTCGCCCGCGTGCAGGCCGAGGATTTCATCAGCCCTGAATACCGGCATATTTTTCAAGCAGCGCGGGATCTGTTCTTTTCCGGCCAAACGGTGGATGCGGTGACCATCTGCCATGCGGCGGGCGGGGATGTGTACCGCAGCCTGCTCATGCAGATTATAGACGTCACGCCCACGGCCGCCGGCTGGCGGGAGTATGTGCAGATCCTGCGGGATGACGTGCGGCTGCACCGGCTGCACGAAGCAGGGGACAAGCTGCTCGCCTGTGCAAGCCTGGACGAAGGCTTCGCCATCCTGGCCGATGCACAGCAGCTGGGCAACGAACAGCACACCACGCGCATTGTGCCCATCAGCCAGGGCATCGTGGACTTCCACGCCCGGCAAAGCCGAGCGCCCGATTCCCTGCATTTCGGCATTGGGCTGCTGGACAAGCGGCTGCGGCTGTCGCCGGGGGCGTTTCTGGTCATCGGCGGGCGACCGAGTGCGGGCAAGACTGCCTTCGCCCTGCAAATCGCCGACGTGATCGCCGAAGAGCGGTCGGTCGGGTTCTTCAGCCTGGAAACTAGCGACAGCCTGCTTTACGACCGGCTGATCGCCCAAACCTGCCTGATCGACTTCGGCGACATTAAGGCGCGGCGTATTCCCGCGAGCGAGTACATACGCCTGACCGACCGGCAGCGGGCGCTTAGCAAGCGCAAACTGGACGTGATCCGGGCCAGCGGCATGTCGGTGTCCGACATCCAGGCCGTGACCCTGGCCAAGCGCTATGAGGTGATCGTCATCGATTACTTGCAGCTGCTGCGCGAAACCGGCCGCAACATGAACCGCACCGAGGCGGTCAGCCGTATGTCCATGGAGCTGCACCGCTTGGCACAAACCCACGGCGTGACCGTCATCGCGCTCAGCCAGCTCAGCCGCCCGGAAAACAAGGGCGAGCAGCAAAAGGCCCCGACGCTCAGCAGCCTGCGCGAAAGCGGCCAAATCGAGCAGGATGCGGACGCAGTATTGCTGCTATACCTAACCGACCCGACCGACCCCAAAAGCGACCGGCGTCTCAAAATCGCTAAGAACAAGGAAGGCGAACTCGGCTGTGCTGATCTCAACTTCGAGGGACGGTTCCAGCGCTTTGTCGAGTACATGCCGCCCGAAAGCGCCGCGCCGCAGCCTGCGCCTGCGCGGCAGATAAAACTAGGAGAACTTCAAACATGAGCAGACTCGGAAAACAATACACCTTTTTCCCAGCCCATGGGGGTGCGCCGGCCCGGCCGGTCACGGGTACGGTGATCTGGGAGCATCCCAAGGGGCGGTTTGTCGTGCTTGCGTATGAGGCGGTGTCGCCCACCGGCGTGCATCAGCTGCGCGAGAGCGTGCAAATCATCCAGGGTACACTGTCCGGCGCAGCAATAAGCCACTGATGAGGAGGAAACCCATGCACTACGAAGCGATTCAACATATTGCCCAACAGTATGGCATCCGGCGCCAGGCCATCCAGGCGGCTGCGGAATGCAGCGAACTGGCAGCTGCCCTGTGCAAGCTGGTGGAGGGCGAAGGCGGCCGCACGGCGGTCATGGAAGAAATGGCCGATGTAATCATCCTACTGCGGCAGATGCAGTACCTCATGCGCATCGACCGTAAAAAGCTGGATGCCTGCATCGCAAGGAAAATTTCCCGCCAGCTGATGCAAATGCAGGATGTCCCCCTTGACAAATCCCAAAATCGGCCTATTATTAAAAATCAAGAAGGGCTTGAGATCGAATGGTATCAAGAGCTGTATGACAAGGCGCGGCGGGCGCAGGTCGCCGCTGCCGAGGATGCAGACGCGCTGCGGCAGGAAAACGAGCGACTGCGCCAGCAGCTACATAAGGCACAGTGCGGGGCTAAGCCCCGCGCTGTGCATTCGTACCCAAATTGAACATTATAGAGCACCAGGGGAGGACATATGGCAAAACGACATAAGATGATCATCGCCGGGCGGCTGGTGTCCGAGATCGCCTATTCGGCCGCCCATCCGCGCGACCCGGAACACGTCCGGCAGGCCAAGACCAAAATGAGCACCAAGGCCCGGCAAAGGCAAAACCTCAAGGCCGCCTGCCGGGCGCTCGAGCTGCTGCTGGCCGCCAACTTTACTGGGCGCGATCTGGTGCTGACACTGACCTATCGGGACGCCGATCTGCCCAAAGACCGTGCGGCGGCAGTGGGTTGCCTGCGGCGGTTCTTTCGCGATCTGCGTGCAGCGCGCAAAAAACAAGGGCAGGAACTGAAATACCTCTATGTCACCGAAAGCAGGCACGAGCGCGGGCGGCTGCATCACCATGTGGTGCTCAATGCCGCCGGCCGTGATCTGGAAGCCATCCGCTCACTCTGGCGGTGGGGCGATGACATCGAAATCCGGCCGGTTGAGGTGTGGCATTATCAGGCGCTGGCCGAATACCTGGCCAAGGAACCCAAAGAGAAGGGGACCTCAAACGGCAAACGGATGTGGACGCCGTCGCGGAACCTCAAGCGGCCCGAGCAACGATGCGGCTGGCTGGACGAGCGCATGACGCTGTCGCCGCCGCCGGGCGCCCTGGTGCTGGAATCGTCCAGCGAGCGAAACGAGTTTGGCGAATATGTGTATCTTAAGTACCTATTGCCCGAAGTCGTGCCGCGGCCCTGCCGGCCCGACCGGCGAAAATCAAACAAGGCTCTTTCTTTTTCGGGCTTGGAACCATGTATATCTTATGGACACAGGATGTAGAAAGCGCGCGAGCGGCCTAGACAGGAGGAAAAAAACCGTGTATAATAAAAATCAAAGAGTAAAGATCACATGCCCGCGCTGCGGCAGGCCCACGCGCGTGATGGTCATGCCAGGCGTGACCATTCTGCAGCGGTTTCCGCTGTGGTGCGGCAAGTGCAAGTTCGAGTCCGTCGTCGATTTTGACGGCGTGAGCCAGAACCCATCGAGGTCCGAGCCGACTGCATAACATTCCCGATTCAGGGGTGTTGTGCGGCCGGCTTTTTTTTGTTTGTTCGGAGGAGGTGCGGGGTGAAAAACTTCAAGTCTTTGGGCGAGATTGCGGGCGACTATGCGTGCGATCTAGCGGCGCTGCGCGTCCGCCGCGATGCGCTTTGCGAAGAACTCGCCCATACAGTGGGGGCCGAACGCAGGCGCAAACTGCAAGGCCGGATTGCCGCCATTGAGCGCATGATCTACTCTACAGCCAGCGCGCTGTACCTGTTGCGCACATATGGGGAGAACTGAGCATGGCCAAGCCCTGGGCAAAGGCGTTCTACAACTCGGCAGCCTGGCAGCAGACGCGGCTGGCCTACATGACATACCGGCACGGCTTGTGCGAACGCTGCGGCGCGCCCGGCCTGATCGTGCATCATCGCAAGGCGCTGCGGCCGCAAGACATGGACAACCCGACGCGCACGCTTGGTTGGGACAACCTCGAGCTGCTGTGCCATCGATGTCATGATTTCGAGCACATGGGCAAGCACATGGCAGCGCGCTGCCGGTTCGATGCGGACGGAAATTTACTCCCCCCTATCACTCAAAAAATGTAAATCACCCCAAGACCGCACCCTAGACAAGAATTTGGCCGGGTGCAAGATGCGGGAGGGGTGTAGCAGAGAGGAGGCGGTGCAATGCCCAAAATCACGACGGATACAAGAATCAAACGCGAGCGCGAGCAGCTCGAAAAAATCTTTGCGGGACTGGACGAAAACCGCCGGAATACCGCCGCTTCCCTGATCGAAAACGCGGCTTTCATGGCTGTGACGCTGGCCGATCTGCGAAAAACCATCAGCGAAAACGGCGTCGTTTCCGAGTACCAGAACGGCGAGAACCAGTTCGGCACCAAAAAGTCGCCCGAGGTCGAGGTGTACAACACGATGATCAAAAATTTCACGACGATCATCAAGACGCTGTGCGACATGCTGCCCGAGGAGAACACCGAAGCAAACGCCCTGCTGACCTGGCAAAAGGCGAACGGGAGGGCGGGCTGATGGATGGCTGATCTCCGCTTAGCGCGTGAGCGCCTGCTGCGCCGCATGGAGCGCGACGCCAAGAAAAATCCTGCGCCAGCGGGCGAACACTGGCTCGAGCAATACGCCTGCGCGGTGCTGACCGGCAAAATCATCGCCTGCCGCAAGATACGGCTGCTGTGTGCGCTGCTGCTGGACAAAATCCGGCGACCAGAAAAATACAAGCCGTGGGTATTTGACTTGGATGCTGCGAATGTGCATATCGCATTCGTCGAACGGTTCTGCAAGCAGCCGCAGGGGCAGCTCGGTGCGCCGCTCAAACTCGAACTATTCCAGAAGGCGCGCTGGCAGGCCGTTTTCGGCTTTGTCCACCAGGACACCGGCCTGCGGCAGTATCAGGAGGTTATGATCGTCGAGGGGCGCAAAAACGGCAAGACGACCGAGTGCGCTGCGCTCGAGATCGATCTGCTGGTAAACGACGGCGAGGGCGCGCCCGAGATCTATTCCATTGCGACCAAGCGCGAGCAAGCGGCAAAGTCGTATACCGCCTGCATCAATATGCGCAAACAGTCGCCCGAGCTGTTCCGCGCTATCCGCAAGCGGCAAGGCGATCTGTATTACCCGGCAAACCTCGGCACGCTCTCGGCGCTGGCATCGGCGGCCAATAGCCTGGATGGCTTGAACGCTCATGGCGTGCTGGTGGATGAGCTGTCCGCCATCAAAAACCGCGCGATCTACGACGATATGAAACAATCCATGTCCGCCCGCGAGCAGCCGCTGCTGTTCTCGATCTCGACGGGTGGCTTTGTGCGCGAGTGCATCTTTGACGCGCAGTATGCCTATGCGGCGGGCGTCTTGGAGGGCGCGATCATAGACGATCATTTCCTGCCGTGGATTTATGAGCTGGACGAGCGGGAGGAATACAAGAACGAAAAGTGCTGGGTGAAGGCAAACCCCGGCCTCGGCACGATCAAGAAGGTCGAGTACCTGCGACAGATGGTCAAAAAGGCAGGCGCCGACCCGTCTTTCCTGCCGACCGTGCTGGTCAAGGACTTCAACGTCAAGGAGAATGCCGCGACCGCATGGCTGACCTGGGCCGAGTGTTCCAACCCGGCGACCTTCGATATCGCGTTTGACTACTGCATCGGCGGCATGGACGCCGCCGACAGCATCGACCTATGCGCCGCGACGGCGATCTGCCAGCGGCCGGGCGACCCGAAGATCTACCGGCGCAGTATGTACTGGATTCCGCAGGCCGTGCTGGACGCAGATGCCGCGTCGGGCAACCGCCGCGAGCGCGACAGCGTTCCTTATTCGCTTTGGGTCAAACGCGGCCTGATGCGCGCCGTACCCGGTAACAAGGTCGACAAGCAGGTGCTGCTCGACTGGTTCATCGAGCTGCGCGACGAGGACGATCTGTATGTGCGTTATATCGGATACGACCCGTGGCACATCGATGACAGCCTGCTGGACCGCTTCAAGGCCGAGTTTGGCGCGGGGTGCATGGTTCCCGTGCGGCAGGGTACGCTGTCGCTTTCCCAGCCGATGAAAGACCTCAAGGCCGACCTTGCTGCCGGGCTGGTGGTGGACAACAACAACCCGGTCGACAAATGGTGCCTGGTCAACACCGAGGTGCGCACCGACATCAACGGCAATATCCAGCCGGTCAAGGCGGCCGACGGGCGGCGGCGCATTGACGGTACGGTCGCGCTGATCTGCGCGTACAAGGTCTTGCAGGATAAGCGCGACGACTATGTAAACATGAACGAGGAGGCAGAACATGGGGCTTTTTGAAAAGCTGTTCCCACGAAAGCCGCCGGACAACGATCCGCGGATGTATTTTAGGACGCTGACCGCCTATCGGCCGGTCTACACGACCTACCGCGGCGGGCTGTACGAGATGGAGCTGACGCGCGCAGCGATTGCGACCTTTGCGCGGCATTGCAGCAAGCTGCACCTTGAGCTCGTGGGTGACTTCCGGCCGGAACTTGCACCGGTGCTTGGGCAGCAGCCCAACCCGTTTATGGATGCGAGTAAATTTATCGCACGGCTTGCGACCATCTACATGGTGCAAAACAACGCCTTTATCGTGCCGGTGGAGGACGCGGTGGGGCGGCTTGCGGGCTACTACCCGGTTTTGCCGCAGCAGACCAGCATCCGGGAATATGGCGGCACGCCATATCTGCAATACGAGTTTTCGGGCGGCCAGCGGGCGGCAATCGAGCTGAGCCGCGCCGGGCTGCTCATCCAGCACCAATATGAGGATGACTTTTTCGGAGCGGACAACCGGCCGATGCTGCCGACCTTGCAGGTCATGCACACACAGGACGAGGGAATTGTAAATGGCATCAAAAATGCGACCACCATCCGTTTTTTGGCACGGCTGACGGGTACCCTCAAGAAAAAGGACATTGACACCGAGCGCGAGCGCTTTGCCAAGGCCAATCTTGCGGAAAACAGCACCGGCGTGATGATGTTCGACAACAAGTATGTGGAAGTCAAACAGATCGAGAGCGCGGCGCTGGTGGTCAACCCGCGCCAACAGGAGCTAATCCGGCAGAGCGTGTTCGGGTATTTCGGCACGAATGAGAAAATCCTCACCAATACCTACACCGAGGACGAGTGGAACGCCTACTATGAAGGCAGCATCGAGCCGTTTGCCATCCAGCTTTCACTCGTGCTGACTGCGATGACCTTTACGCCCGCTGAGATTGCGCGGGGCGCGGGCATTATCGCAACAGCCAACCGCCTGCAATACGCGAGCAACAACACCAAGCTAAGCATCGTCACCCAGCTGTTTGACCGCGGCTTTTTAACTCACAACCAGGGGCTCGAGATCTTCAATATGCCGCCCGTCGAGGGCGGTGACAAGTATTACATCCGTAAGGAATATGCCGAGGTGTCCAAACTGGGGGACACCGAAACCAACCCAGCCGGGCCGGCCGAACCAAAGGAGGGCGAGGACAATGGCGATCACGCCGGAGACCCGTGATTACCGCACCTTTGAGGTGCGGGCGCTGCCGCAGGAAGGCGGCGACGGGCAAAAACAATGCCGTGTCGAAGGATACGCCGCGGTTTTCGACCAGGAAACCGTGCTGTACGAGTATGACGGCATCCAATACAAAGAAGTCATCGACCGAAACGCATTTGCGGGAGCGGAAATGCGCGATGTCGTGATGAATTTTAACCACGGGGGCAAACCCGTAGCGCGGACGAAGAATGGCACGCTGACCCTGAGCGTCGACACCAAGGGGCTGCACATTGTGGCTGATCTTGGCGGCACCGAGGAGGGACGGAGGCTCTTTGAAGAAATCCGGGGCGGCTATCTTGATCAAATGTCGTTCGCGTTTACCGTGAACAAGCAGGAATACGACCGCGCCAAGCGTCTGCGCCGCATCACCGGCTTTAAGCGCATCTTTGACGTGGCGGCGGTCGATATCCCGGCTTATGACGGCACCAGCGTCGCGGCACGCTCGTGGGCTGCGGCGGAGGCCGCGCGCGAGCACGCGGAGGCGGACAAACGCCGCAAGCTGGCCCTCAAACTCAAACTGAATGGAATCACAAAGGAGGAAACATCCCATGCCTACACCGAATAACCATGGAACCACCGACCGTATGGCCCAGATCGAGCAGCGCCTGGCCGCCATCCAGACCGAGATGGACGCACCCGACGCCGATCTGGACGCCCTTTCCACCGAGGCCGACGGCCTGATCGCCGAGCGCAAAGGCCTGCTGGACAAGGCCGAACAGCGCCGCCAGCTGCTCGGCCGCATTGCTGCCGGTGCGGCGGGCACCGAGGTGCGCCGCTTCCCGGCAGCCGACCCCGCACCCGAGGAAAGAACCTACACCTTTGACAGCCCGGAATATCGCGCCGCCTGGCTGCACACCCTGATGCGCTGCGATCTGTCCGAAACCGAGCAGCGCGCTTGGTCGACCGCGACCGGCTCGGCCGGTCCAGCCATCCCAACGCAGACCGCCAACCAGATTCTGACCAAGATCACCCAGTATGCGCCGCTGCTCGGCCAAATCACCCTGCTGCGCGTGCCGGGCAACGTGACCTTTGTGGTTGAGGGCGACGAGCCGGATGCGGCCTATCACACCGAAAATGCTGCTATCACGCCCAGCGAAACCGGCCTGACCGAGATCACCCTGTCCGCGTATGAGCTCGTCAAGCTCGTGCAAATCTCTAAGTCGGTGCAAAAGATGGCAATCGACGCATTCGAGGGATGGCTGACCGATATGATCGCCAAGAAGCTGGCAAAACAGATCTCTGCGACCATCCTAACCGGCACAGGCACCAGCCAGGGCAAGGGCATTGACAAGGCCAACACTTGGGGCGCAGCCAATGCGGTCACGGTCGCCAAGGACGCCGCGCTGACCACCCAGAACGTACTTGATCTGATCGCGCTGCTGCCGGGCGGCTATGACGCAGGCGCGTCCTTCCTGATGAGCAAAAAGACCCTGTTCACCGACTTCATGCCGCTCCAGGACAAGGGTAAGAACGACCTGGTGCGCATGGAAGGCGGCAGCTATTTTATCTATGGCTATCCGGTCCTGCTGGACGAGCGCGTCGCCGACCACGAGGCCTATCTCGCCAATCTGTCTACGGTCATTGGCAACATGCCCGAAGATGTGACCGTTACCTCGGACTTTGACCTGACCAAGAATGCGTTTCTGTTCCTTGGCAGCGCGATGTTCGACTGCCAGCCCGCACGGCCAGACGCGGTGCGCAAGCTGGTCAAGGCGACTGCGTAAGTCCATGGTAGAGCTGGACCGGTTTAAGCTGTACGCCCGCGTCGACTATGCAGACGACGACCCGCTGATTCTGTCTATGATTGCGGCAGCGGACAACGCTGTGCGCGACATGACCGGCAAATTGCCGCCGGGCGAAACGGATGAGCTGTTTGACATGGCGGTGCTACAGCTTTCGGCGCACTGGTACGAGAACCGCACGCCGGTGGCCGACGGGGGCGTGCATGAGGTACCCTTCACCATACAGGTGCTGCTGAGCCACATCGCCTTGTCTAGCCGTTACCCGGAAAAGGAGGATGTCGATGGGGCTGCCCAATGATTTAAAACATCGGCTGACCGTGCTGAACAAAACGCCAAAGGAGAACGACAACGGCGAAACATACTACGACTACACCGAGGACGGCGCGATCTGGGGCGCGCTGACCGTGGTGAGCGGCCGCACCGAAACCCTGCCGGGTGAGGCCGGGCGGGCGGCGGTGACGCATAAGATCACCATCCGGCCGCATGCCTGCCGGCTGACAACGGCGACACGCTTTCTCTACCAAGGGCAGCGGTATGATGTGCAGTATTGGCAACCGCATTACAAGCGGCGCGACCGCATCGAAGTGATGGTAAGGCTGGTGGTGGAAAATAGCGCGTGACGGCATCGACCTGTCCGAGCTGGACAGGTTTACCGCCCGGCTGGTCCGCTCCTCCGAGGAGGCGGCCAAAGTCCAGCGCAAGTTTTTGCAACAGCAAGGCAACGCACTGCGGCGCAAAACCAGGGCGCAGGCGCGGGCAGCCGGCATCAAGACAAAGAGCGGCAACTACATGAAGGGCATCAAGCGAGGCAAGGTGTGGAGGATGCCGGACGGCACGCAAGCGGTGCGCGCGTATGCAAACACACCGCATGCCCACCTGATCGAAGATGGCCACGACCAGGTTGTCAACCCGGGCAAGGGCAAAGGCAACGGCCGCGGTGTGCGTCCCGGCAGAGGTATTGGCCGCAAGGTCGGCCATGTAAACGGCCGCGCGGTGTTCGCAAAGGCCGGCGAGGCTTTTGCGAGCGCGTATGTGCGCGCCTGCGAGGAGGTAATCGATGAGATGATCGGCAAAATATGAAGATCGAGGATATTCGCGCGGCACTGACCGCGCTGGTGCGCGAAATCGACCCCACAGCCAAGGTTGTAAAGGCCGACGAGCGAACGCCGGTCATCCGCCCATCGTTTCGCATCGACGTGCTGCCCATGGGTGGCGGCGCGGCCTGCAACGGGGCGCGCGAGCGCGAGGTGGACGTGGACATCTGGTACTACCCCAAGGATGCCGACCACCCGCGCGACGAATGCGACACAGTCGCCGATCAGCTGCTCGCGGCGCTTGACAGCGGTTTTACGGCGGGCGGCATCTATATACCGCTGGATGAGGACGCAAGCTGTGACAGCGCACAGGACGTGCTGGTGGTGCAGTTTTCCGCCTCATGGGTCGAAACCGCCGCCGAGGACGGCGAATACATGGAAACCCTCGTTTATAACAAGGAGGAAATAATATAAATGGCAATTACCATGCCCAAAATCGAGGTGACATTCCAGCAGAAGGCGACCAGCCTCATTTCGCGCAGTGAGCGCGGTGTGGCCATTCTGCTGATTCGGGACGACACCAACAAAACCTTTACCCACAAGCAGTACACCGACCTGTCCGCGCTCGATGCAGACAAGACGCTGTATACAGCCGACAACTATAACGCGATATCCGATATGCTGTCGTTTGCACCGTACCAGAGCCATGTGTTCCGGCTGGACACCACCGGTACGCTGGCGGACGCGCTCGCCGAGGTCGGCCATACGGTCAAGACTGGCTGGCTCGCCATCGCGGGCCAGAATGCGGATGACGGCGCCGCGCTGGCAAGCTGGGTCAAGGCACAGGCGGCCAAAGCCAAGAGTTATAAGTGCATCGTGCACAACGTCACGCCCCTGCCGGACGACATGCACGTCGTCCATTTCGCCAATGAAAAGGTGACGTTCACCGACGAGCGCGGCGAACAGGGCGGCGAAGCCTATCTGCCCAGCTTGCTGGCCATCCTCGCCGTGTGCAACGTCGAGCGCGGCTGCACGAACTACCTGTGCAGCAATCTCGCGTCCGTGCAGGAGGTGGAGGACAACGACGCTGCAGTCGGCGCGGGCAAGTTTATTTTGTACATCGACGAAGAAGGCGCGGTGCGCATCGGCCAGGGCATCAATTCCCTGACCACCCTGGACGGCAACACCAAGACCGAGGACATGCAGTTCATCGAAACGGTCGAGGCAATGGATATGATGCGCGACGATATTACATCCACCTTCCGCAGCACCTATCTGGGCAATTACCGCAACACGCGGGACAATCAAATGCTGTTTATTGCCGCGCTCAATAGTTCGTATTTCCGGCAGCTCATGCGGGAGAATATCCTGGACCCGGACTACGCCAACGCCGCGTCGATCGACGTAGAAGCGCAGCGCGCCGCGTGGGTGGCGAGCGGCAAGGCCGAAGCTGCCGACTGGGATGATGACACGGTCAAGGCCACGCCGTTTAAGCGCACGGTGTATCTGCGCGGGGATGTGAAAATTTTGGGTTCCATGACCGATCTGATTTTCCCAATCAACCTGTTTTAAGGAGGCATAAACGATGCCGGAATTTAACCCCACTCATATCATGCACGGCAACGGCGGCACGGCCTGGTGGAACGGCAAAAAGCTGACCACCCTGCAAAGTGTGGAAGCCAAGGTCACAGGCGATTTTGAGGACATCAATGTCTGCGGCGACCCGGCGACTTACAAGGTCTACAACGGCTACGCAGGCGAGGGTACGCTGACCGTGCTTAAGATCGACAGCGATATTTTAAAGCAGCTCGCCGAGGCCTTCCGCACGGGCGTGATGCCTGAGATCACGGTCATCACCGCCCAGACCCAAAAGGGTACAAACAAGGTCGAGCGCGTCGCATACAGCGATATCACGGTCGACGAATTTATGCTCGCTAAGTTCGAGAAAAAGACCAAAACCGAGCAGGAAGTGCCATTTAAGTTCGGCAATTTTGACGTTTTGGAAACATTGTAAGGAGGAGAAGACATGGATGAAAGACTGCTGGAAGCGCTCGCGGCGCGGGCCGAGCAGCGCGCCCAGGCGCACAGCGAGAGAAAACCCTTTGTGATCGGCGGGCAGAAGATCGCTTGCCGCAAGCTGACGCCTGCGCAGCAACTCGAGTATTTCAGCGCCTTTGTCGAAGCCAGCGGCCCGGCTGCTTTGGTCGACATATGTGTGCCGCTGATTTACGATTCCTGCCCAGATTTGCAGGACCCCGCGCTGCACAAAGCGCTCGGCGTGACCGACCCGTATGATACTGTGCGCCGCCTGATGGACTTGCGTGAAATCGACCGCCTGGGCGGCCAGCTGATGAGATGGAACGGCCTGCTGGCCGATGATGCGGCCGCAGAGGATACGGCAAAAAACTCGTAAGGCGCGACCCGCTGCTCGACCTTGCGGCATTTTACGCCCCGCGCGGCATTGCACCGGAAACCATCCGGCGCATGAGCCTGTTAGACCGGGCGGTGCTGCGGGCCGGCCGGGCGCGCTATTATGAAGAACTGCGCCTTTTGACAGCGGCGGGCATTGCCACGGCGTTTTCTAAGGAAAAGGAGGATGCGGACAGTGGCGAAAAGTAAGGTCATCAACACCGTCCTCCAACTGCGCGACAACATATCGGGCGGCCTGCTCAAAGCGGCGAGAAACGCCAAAAAATCGGGCGCAGATATTTCCGACAGCATGATGAGCGCCACCCGGCAGGTGGTGGCGTTTAAACGCAAGGCGGTCGACGGCATCGAAACCTTTGCCAAGACCGCTATGGGCATCGGCGTGGCCGGTGCATCCGCCCTGACAACCGCCTTCCTCGCCTTGGATGGCGCGACCGAAGAATACCGGATAAACCAGGGCAAGCTGCAAACCGCCTTTGCCGGGACCGAAATGGGCTTTCAGGGCGCGCGCAAGGCCTATACCGCATTTTACGAGATTCTAGGTGACAGCGATACGGCGACCGAAGCCGCCCAGGCGTTGTCAACCCTGGCCAAGAACCAGGAGGATGTGACCAAATGGACGCGCGTTGCAGCGGGTGTAATCGGCAAGTGGGGCGACGGCATCAGCGTCAATAGCCTGATACAGGACATCGGCGAAAGCGCGGTCAGCGGTGCCGTGACCGGCGGTCTGGCCGACGCGCTCAACTGGATTGGCATTTCCGAGGATAGCTTCAACGAAAAGCTGGAGGACACGGGTTCGACCGCCGAACGGGCGACCCTGATTTTAAACACGCTGACCAGCGCCTATGACGGTTATGCCGATGCGTTCTATCAGAACAATGCCCAGATGGTCAAGAGCCGCAACTATCAGACCCAGCTGGCCAATACCATGGCCGTGCTGGGCTCCGCCAGCCAGACCGCCAAAAACGGCATCCTGGAGCTGCTCGGCGCGCAGGAAAGCGGCGGCTTCCGGGCGGGCTCCATGCTCGACTGGGCGACGCAGAAGGCCGAAGCCTTGGGTACATGGATGCAATCGGCCGATTTTTCGGCGTTCGCTGCCAAGGTGGACCAGGGCTTCGGCACAGCTTTGGAGAGGGCAAGCAGTGCGCTGCAATGGTGCAAAGAGAACGGCGATTTGCTGATCGGCGGGCTGAAGCTGCTGGCTGGCGCCTTTGTCGCTGTCAAAGTTGTGACCTTCACGTCCAATTTGGTCAGCGCGGTGCAGACGATCGGCGGCTTTATCAGCACCCTTGGCGCGATGTCAGCAGCAACCAGGACCCAGTCGACCGTGACCACCTCGGCCACGTTGGCGCAGCACGGCCTGAACGCCGCCATGCGGGCAAATCCAATCGGGTTCATCATTTCGATCATCTATACACTGGTTGCTGTCGGCGTGACGCTTTATCAGAACTGGGATACCATCAAAGCCAGCGCGATTGCGTTGTGGGAGAAGGCAAAAGCAACTTTTCAAGGGATCAAGACTTCCGTACAAGATTCGTTCGCCGGAGTAATTGAATATGCAGGCAAGGTCAAGAGCTACTTTGTAGAGACATTTGGGCCGGCCATCCAAGCCATCAAAGATGCGTTTAATGCGGTAAAAGAGGCGGTCGGCGGCCTGATCGACAAGGTCAAGGTGTTTTTGGGAATGGACACCCGAAAGACCGTACAAGTCGACACGCAATATTATAGTGGGCATGGACACAACGCCCTAGGCACCAGCTACTGGCGCGGCGGCCCGACGGCCGTACACGAGCGCGGCGGTGAGATCATCGACCTGCCGAGCGGCACGCGGATCATCCCACATGATGTGTCCGAAAAGATGGCAGGCGGGCGCAATATAAACATCTATGTTATTGTGCAGGGCAACGTGATCGGCAACCGACAATATGCCGACGAGCTGGGTGAGATCGTCGTTGGCAAGGTGCTGCGCGCGATGGACAATGTGTAAGGAGGTCCTATTATCGCCTATCAAGTGATTTTTAGTGTAAACAACAACGAGGAAGTCTTTGTGCTGCCCCATGTGCCGGTGGATTTCCCGCTGCCCCAGCCTGAGCAGCACAGCGAAACCTATACCGGCTTAAGCCAGGACTATCGCCGCATCGGTACCATGGGCCTGCGCACGCTTTCCTGGGACAGCTTTTTCCCGGTTGGACGGCGGTATGGCTTCATGCCCGCCGAAGCGCTCGAGGACGGCTGGGCCTATGTCAGCTTTTTTGAGCGCTGGCGGCCGCGTAAGGTGCCGTTTCGTTTGATCGTACTGGACAGCCAGGGCGTCAGCCGGCTGAATATGGCCTGCACGGTGGATGCCTTTGAGCCGAGCATTAAGCGTAACGGCGATATCGCGTACAGCATCTCTGTGACCGAATACCGGTTTATCCAGTAAAGGGGGCAGACGCAATGGCAGATCGGGTAGACGATCATCGCGTGCTGGTGGACCGCAGCGGTACGCTGCAAGATATCACGCCTCTAGTGGGCGACCTGACCGCGACCGATGACCTGGAAACGCTGGCCGTCGAAGTGGGCTTTACCCTGCTGGTTAGCCCCTGGGACAGGTATGTGCCGACCGGGGTGCTGGCGCCGGGCAGCAAGCTGCACATCCGCAACCACGGCGTCGATGTCTGGTCAGGCGTGGTTGTGACCGTCGGGCTGGATGGCAGCGTGATCGCCTACGACCGAGGCTGGTATCTGGGCAAGAGCCAGGTGGTTTTACAGGCGCAGGATGCACCCGCGGCCGATGTTGTCCGCCGGGCGTGCGCCCTGGCCGGTATCCCGGCCGGCAGCATCGACCTGCCCGCGCAGACGATCACCCAGATCTGGGCGGGCGATACCCCGTCTGACATCATCAGCGACGTGCTGGACGCATGCAGCGCTGCGACCGGCAAAACCTACCATTCTTTCGTGCAGGACGGCGCGCTGCAAGTCGAAACACTGGGTGTGACGCCCATCACCGCCTATCACAGGCCAGCTGAAAATGTGGCGGCCTTTGATATCACCTGGGCGCTCGGGCAGGTATCGGGCGAGGACAGCATCCAAAACATGGTCAACGCGGTTAAGATCGTGGCTGGGGACGACCAGACGACTCACATCGGCGCCGAAGCCAGCAATGCGGCGAGCATCGCCAGGTATGGCTACTTGCAGATGGTCGAAAGCGTCAGCGAGGACCCGGGCGCGGCCCAACTAGAAGCCATGGTGCGCAGCCTGCTCGCCCAGCGCGACCGGGTAGCGGCCACGCGCACGGTCGGCGAGATCTGGGGCAGCGATACGGTCAAAAGCGGGGTGGTGCTCCGGTTTAACTCTCCGGCCTTTGGCATCGAGGGCTTGCACCGGGTTACGCGCGTCGTGCATCGCTATGGCGGCGCGGGACACACGATGGAGCTGGAACTTGCCGCGCTGTCGCAGCCGCGGGCCGCGCCGCAGGCGGCCGATACTGTGCAGGTATACGGCTTTCCGGCCGGCATCGGCGCCAGCGACGCCCAAAGTGTAGAGGCAGACAGCAGCGCCGGGAGCCGGACAGCCGGCACCGCGGCCGCCTTTGTGCAGGCGGCCGCAGGCGAAGTCGGTTACCGCGAAGGACCAGGCAACCAAAACAAATACGGCGCCTGGGCGGGCAACAACGGCGTGGCTTGGTGCGCCTATTTCGTGTGCTGGTGCGGCGCGCAGGTGGACGCGCCCATCCCGACGAACATCGGCAGCGTGAGCGGCCTGCGTGACTGGTTTTCGGCGCGGGGCAAATATCACACGGTTGCAAGCGGATATAGCCCTAAGACGGGTGATATCATGATTCAAAAGACGAGTGCAAGCCATACCGGCATCGTCGAGAGCGCGAGCGGCAACCGCGTGCAGACTATTGAGGGCAACTGCTCGAACATGGTGCGGCGCATGACCCGCAGCTTGAGCGAGATCGACGGCTTTTGCTCGCCCTGGGACGAAGGAGGATAAATTTGAGCAGCTATGATGTAGCGCTGGCGCGCAGGCTCAAGCGCCTGTCACGCGCGGGGAAGGACCCCGGCTGGCGGGAGCTGCGCTGTGAGGCAACCAGCCCACTGACCTTTGCAAGCGGCGACGGCAGCCTGCTTTTTACCGCAGATGCCAGCTTGGTGTTGACGGCCGCCGCGGCGTCCCGCACCTGGCAGACCGGGGACCGTGCCGCCGTCCTGCTGGCAGGCAACGGCGTGCTCGTGCTGGACAAGATCGGAGGATAAATATGTTTACATGGTTTAGACGCGAGGCCGTCCCGGCCGCTGAGGTGCAGCGCGTGCCGGTGTTTGACTTCGACGCACCGGACACACGGACGGGAGCGTTCCGTCTCGTGGACGGCACCCCAGCCGAATGTGTGGGCGCGGAAGCCGTGCGGCGCTGGTTTGCGCTCATGCTGCGGCAGGAACCGGGCGGCGTGCCCATCTACCGCTTTGAGGGTCAGCAACAGCCGGGCGTGAGCCGGTCGGTGCTCGGCCAGCGTGCGCCGATCGGCTGGGTACAGGCCGAAATCGAGCGCAGCATCCGTGACACGGCGGCCTTTTGTCCGGCTGTGGCGGCGGTGGACGGTTTTGTCTTTACCCGCCTGCGGCGCGGCATGGAGGTGGCCTTCACCGTCCGGCTGTACACGGGAGAACAAACGGAGGTGAGCGCCTATGTCGGCGGATGAGATTTTACAAGAGCTTCTGGACGCGCTGCCGGACAGCTATCAAAAAACGGTCGGCTTCCCGGCCTATGACCTGCTGGCTGCGGCAGCGCTGCGCATGGAGGACACCGACGAGGAGGTCGCCGCCATGCGGGCATCGCTCGACCCGGAGAACCTCACCGGCGACGACCTGGACCGCTATATCTTCCCTCGCAGCGGTATCGAGCGGCGGCAGGCCACCTTTGCCGAGGGCATCGTCCGCGTGACCGGCACCGGCACGGTGCAGCAGGGCGACCTGTTTGCATCCGGCGGCGGGGTGGCTTTCCAGGCCGCGCAGACAGTCACTGTCACCGGCGAGGGCGATGTACCGGTGATCTGCCGGCTCGACGGCGCGGCCGGGAATCTGCCCGCGCACAGTATCACCCAGATGCCCGTGACCATCCAGGGCATCACGGCCTGCGACAACCCGGCGCCAATGACGGGCGGCTATGATGAGGAATCGGATGCCGATTATTATGCGCGCCATCTGCTCAAAGTGCGCACCCCGCCGACATCAGGCAATGTCTACCATTATCAAAGCTGGGCGCTCGAAGTGACAGGTGTCGGACACGCCAAGGTGTTCCCCTTGGGGCATGGCGCGAACACGGTCGATGTGGTTCTGGTGGACAGCACTGGCCAGCCCGCCCCCGAGGAGCTGGTGCAGACCGTGCAAGATTACATCGACCCCGGCAGCACCGGCGAAGGCGCGGGCGAAGCGCCGATCGGCGCGCAGTGTTATGTCAGCGCGGCGACCGAAAAGCGCATCTCGCTCAGCGCCAACGTGTCCAAATTGAATACAGTCGGCCAAGAAAGCGTGACGGCTGCCATCCGGGACGCTGTGCGCGCCTATCTGGCCAGCATCGTTTTTCAGCAGGATTATGTGTCCTTTGGCCAGATCGCGGCCGCGATTTTGGACGCGCCGGGCGTGCTCGACTTTGAAAACCTTCAAATAAACGGTGGCACGGCCAACATCCAGGTCGGAGAACGGGAAGCAGCCGTGCTTGGGGAGGTGACGCTTAGCTATGTATGACGATATGCTGCAAAGCCTGCCGGTGGCTTACCGGGAGGATGCCTGGGTGGTCGCGCTGCTGTCAGCCTTGGGTGCGCAGGATGAAGCGCAGCGGCAAGCGGCCTGTGATGCGGCAGCGCAAGTCTTTCCCGACGCCATGACCTGGGTACTGGCAATTGAGGAACGGGTCGCGGGGGTGGCATCGGGTGCATCCGCCCCCATTGAAGAACGCCGCAGCGCGCTGATCGCCAAGTGGCGCAGCATGACCGGCAAGAGCAACCTGGAAAAAATCCGCGCGATCTGTGGCTCCTGGCAGGGAATTGCCGCGCAGGTGAAATATCACGCCCCAGAGTATCGCATTGAAGTGCTGTTTCGCAGTTGGGACGGCATGCCAACCAACATGGAAACCGTGCGGCAGGCCCTGCGCGCGGTCATCCCGGCGCATTTGGCGTTTACCGTGCTGGCGCGGCTGATGCGTGAAACGCAGGCGGTGACACGGCTCGCGGCCGCAGGCGTGCGGGCCAAACATTACGGACAATACGAGGTGAAATTATGAGCTGGACAAACGCGGTCATTACCGACGCGGGGCATCGTCTGCAAGCGGCGCTGCTTGGCACCGGCAAGGGGCTGGTGTTCACGCGGGCGGTGACCGGTGCAGGACTTACCGAAGGGGAACTGGCAGCGCAGACCGCTGTGGCCGAAGAACGGCAAACGCTGTCGCTTCAACCGGCGACGCCGCTGGAGGACGCCAAGACAAAGGTGCAGGCGCTATTATCCAATGCCGGGCTGGAAACCGGGTACATCATGCACCAGCTGGGCTTTTATGCCAAGGCACAGGATGAGGAAGAAGAAATCCTGTATGCGCTCGTGCAGAATGAAACGGGTGACGCCATTCCGGCCGACGCCGAAAGCCCCGGCTTTACGTCCGACTGGTCGTATGTGTTTGCCTACGGCAACGCGGACAGCGTGACGGTCATAGTTGACCCGGCCGGAATGATCACCTGGGACAAGGTTGGCGCGGCGGGCGGCGTGGCTCCCTTGGGGCCGGATGGCAAGGTGCCGGAGGAGCATCTACCCGAGATGGATTATCTGCCGCTGGCAGGCGGTACGATGACCGGGGTCATCGATATGAATGGCCAGCAGCTTACAAATCTGGCTGCGCCGGTGAGCGCGGGCGATGCGGCGCGAAAAACCGATATCGATACAGCCGTGGCAGTTATAAACGCCGCGATCAAGAAGAAAACACCATCTACTTTTCAATTGCTTATGACAGGGAGGTTAATCTAAATGGGAATGGTGATTTTTGAGCAGAGCGGAACATTCAGCCCCGCTGACTATGGGCTTAATATTGGGGACATAATTCAAGGCGTCTGTGTCGGCGGTGGCGGTGGCGGTGGTGGCGGCGGTTCCGAAAACGGAAATACAGGAGCTAAAAACGGCGGAGATGCCGGAACCGGAGGTAAAGGTGCCGGCACTGGCGGCGGTGGTAGCGGTAATGGGTATGGCGGCGGCGGTGGTGGCGGCGGTGGTGGTAGCAGCTCCACTCATAACGGCAGTGGCGGCGGTGGTGGTGGCAGCGGTCATGTAAAATTCTTCACACATAAGATTCAATCATTGGAAAGTATCGCTGTTACCATAGGAAAAGCAGGGGAAGGAGGAAGCGCCATATATAGCCCGCCAGGCTCAAAAAGCGAAGATGGTAAAGCCGGTGGCACTAGTTCATTTGGAGCTATTGCTACGGCACTTGGCGGTAATGGCGGTGGTGGCGGGACTGCTGGATCTCAAGGAGGAACCGGCGGTTCCGGCGGAAGTTCTGGCGGCAGCGGTGGTAATGGCAGTGGCGGCGGCGGCGGTGGCGGCGGCGGATATATCATTGGTTCGAACATCATCGGCGGTGGCGGTGGTGCCGGTGGTAAGAGCATTACTAACACATCTGCAACAAATAATTGTTCCATCGCAATGAGCGGTGCCGGCACTGGCGGTGGCGGTGGTGCCGGTGATGGTAGCGAATTAAACAGAGCCGGACAAGGCGGCATTTTAGGATGTAGCGGTGGAGGACAAGGACAGAACGGCGCAGATGGCGGTCCTGGCCATGGCGTTGTAGTAGTCACCTGGTAAGGAGGAAAACAATGTATATTTTACTGACTGATAAAAACACCGTTGCGGAAATTATCCCGGACGAAGACCCGATTTTCCCCGGCGTACCGATTGAACAGCGCTATGCGCCGGATTTTGTGGCGAAGCTGCTGCACGTCCCGGACGAAACCGAAATCGAACAGAATTGGCTTTATAACGCGGAAATGCAGACCTTTTCCTCTCCGTCTGAGCCAATCACGGAATCCGAAGACACAGAGAAAAATGAAGATTCCAAAACCGAATCGTCTGAAACCTGATATTTTTTAGGCCGCAAGGCCAGAAAGGAATAAAGATATGAACATTTACATCCAGAACCACGAGGAAATCAAGGCAATCTGCGCAGGCAAAAATACCGAAGGCCGAAAGTATGACGTGAGTATCGGCATGGACATCTTCGATAAGCAGCGTGGGCTCGACTACGACGGTAAGGCGCGTGCCGAGTATAAGCGGTTCTGCGGCTTGCCGCTGAGCATCCGCGACAAGGACCTGCTGGGCTTGTAAGGGGAAAGGGGGTGACGGGGCGGGCCTTCCCGCCCCACCTTGTCAGTGCAAACCGAAATTATCGTATCCCTCATCACAGGTGGGTTAGCGCTGATCGGCGTGATTCTGTCCAACCGGGCGGCCGGGAACCGTACGGATGAAGCGATTCGCACCGCGCAGGCAGTCATGGACGCTAAATTAGACACGCTAACCCGCGAAGTGCGCGAACACAACAATTTCGCCCGGCGGATGCCGGTGATTGAGGAGCAGATCAAGGTCATCAACCACCGAATCAAAGACTTGGAACAGGAGGAATGAGGGCATGAATATTACCAAAGGAACGCTGGCGCGGACGATCATCCTGGCGCTGGCACTCATCAACCAGGTTTTGAGTGTATGTGGCATTGCCGTGCTGCCGATCGAAGACGGGCAGATCGAAACAATGGTATCTACTGCCTGGACGGTTGTGGCAGCGGTCACCGCTTGGTGGAAGAACAACAGCTTTACTTCGGCAGCCATCGCCGCCGACCGGGCACGCAAGGAGGGGCAGTTTGGAAATTAAAAGCAAAGTCTGCAATCCGGCCAACTACGGCGGGACCCTGAAAAGCGTTCAGTACATCGTCGTACACTGGACCAGCAACCAGGGCGACACAGCAAAAAACAACGTCGACTATTTTGCGCGGGAAGTTGTGAAGGCCAGCGCCCATTATTTCGTGGATGAAAACGAGGTCTGGAATAGTGTGCCGCCTGACCGGCAGGCATGGCATGTGGGCGCGAAAAACTATGTACATCCGACTTGTCGTAATTCGAATAGCATCGGCGTGGAGATGTGTCTGACCGGCAAGGGCTATGTGCTGCGCCGCGGCACGATCGAGCGCGCGGTGAAGCTGGTGCGCGAACTGATGGCGCGGTATGGTGTGCCGCTTCAAAGTGTCGTGCGCCATTATGATGTGACCGGGAAATACTGCCCGGGTCCGTTTGTAGATAATCCGTCGATATGGGAGGATTTTAAGGCGGCGCTCGCCACGGAACAGGAGGAAAAAATGAAAACCTATCAATATGTCAAGGACATGCCGGAGTGGGCGCGGGAAGCTGTGACAAAGGCAATACAGAAAGGTATTGTTGCTATGGATAAGGATGGCGCTGTATCTGTCGCAGAGGTCAATCTGCAGCCACTTGTCTGGATGGAACGAGCTGGAATGTTGGATACATAGTACAACTTGAAGAGATAAGCTGAATGTGATAGAATAAATAAAAGAGATAGTTTTAAATTAGACTATCTCTTTTTACAATTTGGCGGGCCGGATGGAGAATTGGGTGCTGCCACCCGGTACCTCAACCAGCGCTACACCATGCCCTATAAAGAGTGCAAGGGTATCCTTACTGATATAGGGACCGAAGAACTGGCCCATCAGGAGATGATTGCGGCCATTGTTTACCAGCTCACCCGCAACCTATCGATTGAGCAGATCAAAGAGGGCGGATTTGACGCTTACTTTGTCGATCATACGACCGGGATTTATCCCCAGTCAGCCGCCGGCGTGCCGTTTACTGCTGCCGTACTTCAGTCCAAGGGCGACGCCATTACCGATTTGTTTGAGGACTTGGCAGCAGAGCAAAAAGCCCGCACCACCTACGACAACCTGCTGCGCCTGATTGACGATCCTGATGTACGCGACCCGATCAAATTTTTGCGTCAGCGGGAGGTTACCCATTTTCAGCGTTTCGGTGACGCGCTGCGCACTGTACAAGAAAACCTGGATGCCAAAAATTATTATGCGTACAACCCGGAATTCGACGTACAGCCTGTACCGCAACCACGCAATCTGCCTCGGATCTAGGGCGGGTTGAAAATGCAGAATCCCTGACTTTTTTGAACCGACCCGAAATATTTTTGCACAAATGTCCACGGCCTGGAAGATGTTCTCCGGGCCGTGGGCTGTTTTGCAATGTCCTAGTAAGTGCTTGTGGGATAAAACATAAAAACAGCTGTAAAGGAGTAGCATTCAAGTAAAATGACCGGGACGGACTGCAATCTATGGCCTGTTTTTTGTTGGTATTCGCTAAAAAAACGGCGCGGGCAGCAATCGTGCGCAGAAAGACTTTTTATTTTCAATTTATTTTGATATAATGTAGGGCATGAAAAAGACTCCGGAAAAGGGGGAAATCGCTTGGAAAAGACAAGGCTAGTCATCACAGGTATGGGCGCGGTCACACCGGTTGGAATTGGGGTAAACAACTACTGGCGCGCGCTGACAACTGGTGTATGCGGCGTGGGCCATATCACACGATTTGACGCTTCTGCGCTGCCCGTGCAGATTGCGGCCGAGCTCAAGGGTTTTGACCCAATGGATTTCATGCCCAAGACCCTGGCACGTACCATGGACCCATTTATGCAGTATGCGTTTGCCGCGGCCGGGGAGGCACTGCAAGACAGCGGCCTTTCGATCGAGCCGGAAAGTGACCGCATCGGCATCGTCATGGGGACCGCGATGGATGGCGTGACCACGGTTGCCAGCACCCAGGCTTCGTTTGACGAGGGCCATCGGGTGGGGCCGCGCTTTGTGCCCATGACCATCGGCAACATCGCCGCTGCGCAAATCGCCATTGCGCACGGCATCCACGGGCCGAGTCTGACGCTCAACACCGCCTGCTCGGCGGGCGGGGATGCAGCTATGACGGCGGCTATGCTTTTATGTACTGGCGAGGCCGAGGCTGTGTTGGCGGTCGGCGGGGAGAGCATCCTGTGCCCAATTGTGGTCGCTGGGCTGTCCCAGGCCAAGGCGCTCTCGCGGCGCAATGACGATCCGGCAGGGGCCTGCCGCCCATTCGATGCCGAGCGGGACGGTTTTGTCATCGGTGAGGGCGGCGGCGCGTTGGTCATCGAGACCGAGGCACACGCGCTGGCGCGCGGGGCCACGATTTACGCCGAATTGGCCGGGTATGCCAACACTTCGGACGCCCACCATGTCACCGCGCCCTGTCCAGACGGTGCAGGCGCGGCTGCCTGTATGCGCCGGGCGCTGGCCCGCGCAGGGATGCAGCCGGCGGATATCGGCTACATCAATGCGCACGGCACTTCGACGCCGGCCGGCGACAAGGCCGAGACGCTGGCGATCCGGTCGGTATTTGGCGGACGGGAGACGGCACCGCCGGTTTCGGCTACCAAGTCGGCCACTGGGCACCTGATGGGCGCCGGCGGGCTGACCGAAGCCATTGCCTGCATTTTGGCTATCCGGGACGGCATCTTGCCGCCGACCCTCAACCTGCACACGCCCGACCCGGATTGTGACCTCGACTATGTGCCGAATGTGGCGCGTGCGACTGCGATTGACGCCGCCATGAGCAATTCGCTCGGCTTTGGCGGGCAAAATTCCAGCCTGATCGTCAGACGGTACCGTTAAAATTTCGGCAGTGATGATCCTGCTCTATATAAGGAGAATGTATTTTGGCGAACGAGTACACCTATGACGTTTCGATGTTCCGTGAGACGTTTGAAACCCAGTACACATATCTAAACGGCTTTTTGCGCAATGTTTCCCGGTTTGGCGACGCGCCTGCGCTGCACGATCCCCAGTCGGGCCGGCGCTGGAGCTACCGGCAGCTCAACGCCCAGGCCAACCGCCTGGCCCATGCGTTGCGCGCCGATGGGGTAGGCAAAAACGATGTCATCCTATTTACACTGCTCAATTCGCCCGAGTTTGTGTTCTTTTATCTGGCAGCGCACAAGGTTGGCGCCATCGCCTGCCCGGTCAACTACCGGCAGGGCGCGGGCGAGATCGCACTGGTTATCGACGATAGCCAGCCCAAGGTCTTTGTGTATGATGCCGAGTTTGGCGATCTGTCCGGCGCCGCGCTCGGTCTGGCCGGACACCAGCCAGACCGCGTTGTAATGGTCGATTACAAAAACCAGCTGGACGCCCCTGAAGGCGCTGTCTGCTACCGCGACTATGTGTCCGGCCAGCCGGAAACCGATCCGCCGGTGGATTTCCACCCGCACATTTACGACGAAACCACCCGCCTGTACACCTCGGGCACGACCAACCGGCCCAAGGGCGTGCCGCTCAACAACATCAACGAGGTGCTGTCGGCACACGATGTCATCATGCACTTCCCGCTCTCGCCCACCGACCGCACCATGAACATGACCCCCTGGTTCCACCGGGGCGGTATCCATTCAGGTGGGCCGTGCCCCACCCTGTATGCGGGCGGGGAAGTGGTGATTTTGCGCGATTTCCATCCACGCACCTGCTTGGAATATGCGGAAAAGTACAAGGTTACCTTCCTCATCGGCGTGCCGACCATTTTGGCTATGCTGGCCCGCACCCAGGAGCGTACCCCAGCCGACTTGTCGGCACTGCGCGGCATTGTCACCATGGGCGCGCCCTTTGAAAAGGCGGCGTGCGAAAAGTATATGAAGCTGCTCACGCCCAACATTTTTAACGGGTACGGCACCACCGAGACCTTTTGGAATACCTTCCTGCGCCCGTACGATTTGCCTGAGATGTCGGGCTCGGCTGGACGGTCGTGCACCGACGACGATGTGCGCGTAGTTTATGCGCGGCAAGAGGAGGGGGGCCACACCGAACCCGACCAGACCGTCCCGCGTGACGGCAAGACCCCGGGCGAGGTCATCATCCGCTCGCCCGCCAAGAGCGCGTTTTGCTACTTCCACAACCCCGAACTGACCGCCCAGAAATTTTACAAGGGCTGGCTGTACACCGGAGACATGGCCACTTGGGACGAAAACGAGTTTGTCACAATCTGCGGCCGCAAGGACGATATGATTGTATCTGCCGGGGAGAATATCTATCCGACCCAGATCGAGGCGGTGCTCAACGCCCACCCCAAGGTGGCCGAAAGCGCGGTCATCGGTATCCCGGACAAGCTCCGGGGCGAGGTGGTGGCCGCCTATGTGATCCCGTCCGACGATAGCCTGACGGTCGAGGAGCTCAAGGAATACTGCGTCCAGTCGCCCATGTTGTCCTCGTACAAGTGGCCGCGTTCCTACACCTTGGTGTCCGAACTGCCTCACACGGCGACCGGCAAGCTGATGCATTACAAACTGCGCCAGCAGGTGCTCGGGCAAAAAAGGTAAACCGGACCGGCGGTGCAAAGCCGCCGGTTTTTTCATCGGCAAAAGGAGGGAGACGAAGTTGATCTTGATCGTTTGCCTGGATACGCGGGGTGGGATGCTGTTTAACCACCGCCGCCAGAGCCAGGACCAGGTGGTGCGGCAGGATATGCTGGCTGCCGGACAGCCGCTGTGGATGCACCCGGATTCGGCCAAACAGTTCGCCGGGCAAGAAGGGCAGATCATTTCTGACGCCGGGTTTCTCGACAAGGCCGGGCCGGGCGCGTACTGCTTTGCCGAACAAGACGGTTTGCTGCCCTATCTGGCGCGCGTAGAAAAACTGATCGTCTATCAGTGGAACCGGCACTATCCGGCAGATGTCTATTTCCCGGTCAAGCTCCAAGCGCCGGCGTGGCGGCTGATACAGACCCGGGAATTTGCCGGAACCTCCCACAAAAAAATTACAAAGGAAGTCTACTTACATGAAGAGATGTCTTAGTTTGGTGGCCGCGCTGCTGCTGTTTTTGGCGGGCTGCGCTTCCATTTCGGTTGAGGAGCCGTCGTTTGACCTGGCTTCCATCCCGGCGTTTTCCGGCGACCCCTATGTCGTCGTGGACGACAACCAGCCCGACTTCGATGAAGCGGACAAAACCACCGAAGCGTTTGAAACCTACAGTGAGCTGGACGCCTTGGGACGCTGCGGCGTGGCCTATGCGAACATCGGGCAGGAACTCATGCCCACCGAGGAGCGCGAGAGCATCAGCAATGTGCGCCCGACCGGCTGGGTCAACAACGAATACAGCGCCGACCTGGTCGATGGCCGCTATCTATATAACCGCTGCCACCTGATCGGCTACCAGCTCACCGGCGAGAATGCCAACGAGAAAAACCTCATCACCGGCACCCGCTATATGAATGTGGAGGGGATGCTGCCCTTTGAAAATATGGTCGCCGACTACATCGAGGAGACCGGCAACCATGTGCTGTACCGTGTCACCCCGATTTTCGAGGGGGACAACCTGGTGGCCAGCGGGGTGGAGATGGAGGCCCTGTCGGTCGAGGACAACGGCGAGGGCATTTGCTTTGATATCTATGCCTATAACAACCAGCCCGGCATCACCATCGATTATGCGACTGGAGAAAATTGGGAGACCGGCACCCAGCCCGAGGAAGCGGGTGCGGACAGCAGTGCTGTGAGCAGCGCCGCGCAAACGACCTATGTGCTCAACACCAGCTCCAAGCGCTTCCATCTGCCCGATTGCGCCAGCGTCAGCACGATGAACGAGCAAAACAAGCAGACCTACACCGGCAACCGGGAGGACTTGATCGAGCAAGGGTACACGGCGTGCGGCCAGTGTAAGCCCTGACAACCCCGCCGTATACAGGCAGAACCGAAGGACGCCGCCTAAGGCCCTAATGCTTTGGGCCGCGCCTTCGGTTTTTTTGATTTTCCGGAGAGGGATTGGAATATCTGATTTGGCTACCTGTAAGCGCCCGGTGGCCCCCCTTGCAAAAAGTCGAAATTGTACTATAATAGCAATTAGAAAATACGGATTGTATGAAAGGGGAAGTTCGATGCGCATTCTGGTCGCAGAGGATGAAAAAGATCTAAACGATTTAATTGTCAAAACGCTCACGCGTGCGGGGTATAGCGTGGATGCCTGTTATGACGGGGAGGAGGCGCTCGATTACCTGCTTGGTGCCGAATACGACTGCATCTTGCTGGATATTATGATGCCCAAACTGGACGGGCATACCGTGCTGCGCCGCCTGCGCGCGCAGGGCAGCGCAGCCCCGGTCATTTTCCTGACCGCGCGCGACAGCATCCAGGACCGGATCGAGGGGCTGGACTTGGGGGCCGACGATTATCTGGTCAAGCCGTTCGACTTTGACGAGTTGCTTGCCCGCATCCGGGCAGCCACCCGCAAATATGGCGTGCAAAAGACCAGTGTGCTGACCCTGGCCGACCTGACCGTGGACACCAGCAGCCGCACGGTCACCCGCAGCGGCAAACCCATCAAGCTATCTGCCAAGGAGTACGCCATTCTGGAATACATGATGCGCCACAAAGGTACGGTTATTTCGCGCACCCGGTTGGAGGATCACATTTGGAACTACGACTATGCAGGGGGCTCCAACGTCGTGGATGTGTACATCACCTATCTGCGCAAAAAGATCGACAACGGCTTTGACTGTAAGCTGCTGCATACCGTGCGCGGGGCTGGCTGGATCTTAAAGGAGGACGCGTGAAAGGCTTCAAACCAAGCGGCGCGCTCAGAAAGCGCGGCAAGCTGCTCTCGGTCAAGCAAAAACTGACCTTGCTGATCACCTTGCTGATGCTGCTGTTTGTGACCCTGGTCTTTGGGTTCCTCATGGCGGTCAGCAATTCGGTGGTCACCGAAAACACCTATGACCAGCTGAGCACAGTGGTACATAATAACCTGACCGAAATTTCACAGGGGGATACCGGTTTGACCTTTGGCGATGGGTTTTCTTTCACCCAAAACGGCGTATATACATTGGTCTATAGCAGCGCGGGCGCGCTTCTGGCCGGGCAACCGCCGCTGGCCTTCACTGAGGAGCCGGAATTCGAAAGCGGCACAATCCGGCCGGTGGACACCGGCGACGGTGTCTATTACGTCTTAGACTATTGGCTGCCCTTTGACTGGGAAACCGGTGTATGGGTGCGTGGCCTGACCCAGTCGCCCGACCTGGCCGAAATCCTGGACGATATGGTCGGCATCGCCCTGCTGCTGCTGCCCATTCTCGTGCTGTTTGGTGGGGCGGGCGCCTATCTGCTCGCGCGCTCGACCTTCCGCCCCATTGACCAGATCATCCGCGCCGCGGGCGCCATCAGCGAGGGCCGCGACCTGTCCCGCCGCATCGGCCTGCCGCCCGGCCGCGACGAGATCAGCCGCTTGAGTCAGGCGTTCGACCATATGTTTGAGCGGCTGGAGGCGTCGTTTGAATCGGAAAAGCAGTTCACTTCGGACGCCTCCCATGAGCTGCGCACACCGGTGGCCGTCATCCTGGCCCAGTGCAGCGAGACACGTAAGCACGCGACAACACCCGAACAATATGCCCAGGCGATCGAGGTGATCGACCGGCAGGCCAGCCGGATGCGCGACCTCATCCAGCAGCTGCTGCAAATGACCCGCCTGGAGCAGGGAACCCAACGCGCCAATCTGGAGGAAGCCGATCTGAGCGCCCTAGTGGAAACCATCTGCGCCGAACAGCCCGCCCTGCCCAAGGGCATCACCCTGCAAGCCGATGTGCCGCCCGAGATAACAGCTGACTTTGACGTGACGCTCATAAGCCGCCTGCTGCAAAACCTCATCAGCAACGCCGGGCGCTATGGCAGGGAAAACGGCCACATCTGGGTCAAATTGCAGCAGGAGGGTGAGGAGGTCCGCCTGTCGGTGCGTGATGATGGCATCGGTATCCCAGCCGGTCAGTTGGATAAGATCTGGCAGCGGTTCTATCAGGTCGATCCGGCGCGGGCCGGCGGCCGCGGGACCGGCTTGGGATTGACGATGGTGCGGCAAATTGCTGCCCTACACGGCGGTACCATTTCGGTCGAAAGCATTGAGGGGGTAGGCAGCCGGTTTACCTTCCGCTTCCCGTCCCATCCTGCCGCGCAGCAGCCGGAAAAATAAAAAGAAAAAATTTTTGTTTTCTTTAAGGATTCTAATGAGATTCTAATGTTCCGCTGGTATCCTATATATGAACTTAAACGAAAGGCGGGAATGAAAATGAAAAAGAAATTCTTGATGATAACGACTTCTTTGGCCATGGCAGCCGTGCTGGCTGGTTGCAACTCATCCGCGCAGGAGGGCCGGGTTGAAGACTACATCGGTGTGGAAGCCGCCAAGAGCGCAGCACTGAGCGCTTCCCAGGTAAGCAGCACGGGCGCTACCTTCTCGGCGGCCGAGCTGAGCGAGCGCAACGGCATCCCCTACTATGAGGTGGACTTCACCGCCAACGGCCTGGAATACCGCTACGCGATTGACGCGCAGACCGGCACAGTGATCGACTCCTCGAGCACGGCGGCCACCACCACCCAGCAGACCACGACCGCCAACAGCGGTACGGCTACTACCACGACGGGTGCCATCGATGAGGCCCGTGCCAAGCAGATCGCCTTGGCTGATGCGGGTGTCAGCGAGAGCGACACCGCCTTCCTCTGGGCCAAGCTGGACTGGGATGACGGCGCACAGGTCTACGATGTAGAGTTCTACGTCCCGTCCACAAGCAGCGAATACGACTATGAGATCGATGCCAACACTGGCACCATCCGCAGCAAGGACTATGATGCGGAAAACTACAACCCCAATACAAACTCCGCCACTTCGGGGAACACCACCGGCGCTGCCAGCAGCTCGGTCAAGAGTGAGGATGAGATCCGACAGATCGCACTGGCCAAGGTACCGGGCGCAACGGCAAATGACATCCGCCTGCACCTGGACCGCGACGATGGCCGCCTGCGCTATGAGGGGACCATCATCTACCAGGGAATGGAGTACGAATTTGAAATCGACGCTTATAGTGGCGCCATCCGGGAATGGGACGCTGAATCGGTTTATGACGACTAAGCTGGTCGGGCAAATCGATCTAGTAAAAGAATCAGTTTTTTAGGAGGATAAAAATCATGAAAAAGCTCATCTGTACGGCAGCAATGGCTGCTCTGCTCTGCACAAGCGCACTGGCGGCAAACGGTTCCTATACGGTTTCTGCCCAGCTCCGGCCGGATATCCGGGTTCAGATTGACGGTGTAGAGCGTACGTTCTACAATGTGCAGGGCCAGGAAATCCACCCCATCAGCTATGCAGACACCACCTATCTGCCGTTGCGTGCGATCGGTGAAATCATGGATAAGAACGTTAACTGGGACGCTTCCACCAATACAGCCAGCCTGGGCGGGACCCGTGTGACCCCGGACGCCACTGGCACCCCGGATACCACCGCAACCATTGCGCCGGTGACCTTTACCGCCGAGCCTGGGTTTACGATCATCATCGACGGCCAGCAGCGCACCTTCCGCGATGCCAGCGGCAACCTGACCACCCCGATGGTCTATGAAGGCTCGATCTATCTGCCCATCCGCGCAATTGGCGAGATCATGGGCAAGAACGTTTCATGGAATGGCACGACCGAAACCGTATCCCTGTCCAATTCGTCCTCTTCGGGTGGCGTGACCGACTATGATACCGCCAATCCGACCAATCCCACCAACCCGACAACGCCGACCAATCCCACCACACCGTCTGGCTTGATTGCGCAGGAAACTGCCCAGCAGACCGCCCTCAACCATGCGGGTAAGACGAGCGCCGAGGTCTCCTTCGTCCGCACCCAACTCGAGCGCGATGATGGCCGCTGGATTTATGACGTTGAGTTCATTGTTCAGAACGGAACCAGCTACTTAGAGTATGACTATGAGATCAACGCCACCACTGGCGCGATCATCCAGTACGACTTTGACGCAGAAGGCTATATGCCGGGCAATACAGGCAATACCCCTTCGGCTGCGGTAAGCGAAGCGCAGGCCAAGCAGATTGCACTCAACCGTGTACCCGGTGCGACAACCGCGAACATTTATCAGTTTAAGCTGGACTGGGATGACGGCCGGATGGAATATGAAGGCAAGATCATTTATCAGTATCTCGAATATGAGTTCACAATCGATGCGTCTACCGGCACGATTACGGACTGGGAAGTGGAATCTATTTACGACTAATTTCATTTGACACTATCGTATTTTCCCACACACCGGACCCCCTGCTTTGTTGTAGGGGGTCCAATTCGTTTTAATGGTACGAGATAGCTGTACACCCCGGCATCCTTTTTTTGAAAGGATGCCGGGCGTTTTTTTATGAAATGGATTCGGTGCCATGTATCCGGAAAGAATTCACAAACTGTTCTCCATTGTCCAGGCTTTGTGTAGTAAAATAAAAAGAAGGGCCGGAATGGCGCGGCCCAGTAAAGGGGATATGTGTATGAAAATTGTGAGCTTCCGAACCACGAAAAAGGCTGCAAGTGGGAAAAAAACCAGTGCTGCCCGCCCGGCCCGTCCAACTGCCGCGCGCACGCTTGCCCGCCCGGCCGCGCCGCGCCGCACGGTCCGCCGCAAACGCCGCAACCTGCGGCCATGGATTTTGGTGGGCGGGCTGTTGGCGGTCATATTGCTGGCAATTTTTGTACAGCAGTCGCTTTTGCACCGGTGGCAGGCAGACGCCGGTTTGACCTACATCGGTGATATCCCAGTACATGAGGACTTTTTGCCGGAGGGTTATGCTGCCCGGCCCGGCGAAAAACGCGTGATCGAATACGTCGTCATCCACGAGACCGACAACGTCAATGAAGGTGCGGATGCGCAAGCCCACAACAGCTTCCTGCATAACAGCGGCGCAGATACCGAGCTGAGCTGGCACTACACCGTAGACGACCATGAGATCTGGCACCATATCCCAGACGACGAAACCGCCTTTCATGCGGGCGACCATATGGCCGAGGACGGTGGCAACAAAAACGGCATCGGTGTGGAAATGTGCGTCAATGCGGACGGCGATTACGAACAAACCTTGCGCAACGCGCAAAAATTGGCCGCCACACTGCTGCATGAATACGGTCTGTCCATTGACGCGCTCAAAAAACACCAGGACTTCTCAGGCAAGAATTGCCCGTCCCAGCTGCTCGATGCAGGGCGGTGGGATGAGTTTGTACAGGGCGTGCAGGATGAGCTCGACAAGCTGTGAAATTTTTTCGCAATTTATCAGCTAAAAGTATTTTCTTTTTCATTTCCTATGATATAATGTTTAACAGATTGTATCAAATGAAAAGGAGAATATAGCCATGATCCTCATCTTAAAGCCGAACCCCGATCAGGCGCAGATCTCTGTGCTGATCCGCCATATCAAAGAAATGGGGTTGTCGGTGAACTATTCCGAGGGCTCACGCACGACCATCTTGGGCCTTTTGGGCGACACTTCCGCCATCTCTCCTGCGGATTTTGAGGTTTATGATATTGTAGAGCGCGTGCAGCGGGTGACCGAGCCCTTTAAGCAGGTCAACCGAAAAATGCACCCGGATGACACCATCCTCGAAATATCCGGCCACAAAATCGGCGCCGGATACTTCAACGTATTCGCTGGGCCGTGCTCGGTGGAGAGCGAAACGCAAATCTTGGAGGTAGCCGAGCGGGTCAAACAAGCAGGGGCGTCCTTTTTGCGCGGCGGTGCATTTAAGCCGCGTACCTCCCCCTACTCCTTCCAGGGCCTAGAGGCCGAGGGCCTTAAACTGCTGCTTGAGGCCAAGCGCCAGACCGGTATGCCCATCGTCACCGAGATTATGAGCGAAAAACACCTGGACCTGTTCGCTGATGTGGATATCATCCAGCTCGGCGCGCGCAATATGCAGAACTTCATGCTGCTCAAAGAGCTGGGCCGCTCGGACAAGCCCATCCTGCTCAAGCGCGGCCTGTCCGCCACCATGGAGGAATTCCTCATGGCCGCCGAGTATATCTTCGCGGGCGGCAATACCAAGGTGATCTTGTGCGAACGCGGTATCCGTACCTTTGAAAAGATGATTCGCAATAATTTGGATATTTCTGCGATTCCGCTGGTCAAGACCCTGACCCATCTGCCGGTCATCATTGACCCGTCCCATGCAGCCGGCCGGCGGGATATGGTCCAGCCTCTGTCCCGGGCAGCCATTGCCGCAGGAGCGGACGGCCTGATCGTCGAAGCACACAACAATCCGGCGTGTGCACTGTGCGACGGCGCGCAGTCGCTCGACCTGGATATGTTCGACCAAATGATGCAGGACGTCAAGCGCCGGGTGGCATTTGAAGGCCGCCAGTTGCAGTAAGTCCGCCTTCTCGCGGGGCGCTGCCTTCTCGCGGGGCGCTGCCCCGCACCCCGCAAGCCTTTTGTAAAAGGCTTGACCGAAAACTTCGCCTGTTATGGAATTTTCATTCCATAACAGGTGTTTTCTTTGGCAAATTGCAGCCGCAAAAGTCAAGCGCCCGCCAATCTGGCAGGCGCATTTTTGTTGTGATCAACGTCACACATGTGCAAAAAGCTATCCTCTATAATTTTGTTGTGGCGAAGGGTCATCCGTCCGCCCGAGGATATAATCGACGCTGGTATTGTAAAAATCGGCAAGGTCACAAAGAAGTTCGTTGGGAATATTGCGCCGGCCATTTTCATAATTTGCATAGGTTGCGCGGGGAATATTAAGTGCTTTTGCAACTGTTTCTTGGTTTAAGTCGTGGTCTTCTCGTAAGTCTTTGATGCGAAGTTTCAATCTTCTCACCTCAAACTTATTGTAATGTGCCAATATGAAACGCTTGACTTTTGGGTCAAAATGACACAATATAAGTGTGGAGGTGAAAACATGATAAAGCATAACCTTGTAGAAGAACAAAAAAGCCTGGAATTGGACTATCAGTCCGCCTATGTGCAGCTGTTCGGTGAAATTAGTACCCTGGTTGAGCGCATCGAAACCATGGGCATCCGGATGAGTCTGGATGAGGTCAAGGATACGTTAATTCAGTTGCTGGCACAGGCCGAGGACACAGCTTGCCGCTAAGGTTCATCCATCGTTCTGCTGGGTCAATTCGGTCAGCGAGCCGAAGCGGTAGCCCAGATCCTCATAGCGGGTGAGCAGCTCGTCGAGGATTTGGGCGTTGGTATGCGAGGTGGAATGCAGTAGCAAAATGGCGCCGTTATGGATGCGCGGGATCAGTTTTTGGAAAGCCTGCTCGGCAGTTGGCTGGTTGTCGGCATACCAATCGACATAGGCTAGGCTCCAAAACACGGTGGTGTAACCGAGTGCCTGGGCTTGCTGGAGGTTTTCGACGCTGTATTTGCCCTGGGGCGGGCGGTAAAATTTGGGGAGTTCTTGCCCGGTCAGGGCGGAAAACTGTTCTTCCACCGTGCGCAGCTCGGCGGCAAAGGCGTCGGCGTCGGCAATTTGGGACATATCCGGATGGGTAGCTGTGTGGTTACCGACCAGATGTCCCTCAGAGACCATGCGCTGGACCAGCTCAGGAGCCGATTCGATGTAGTTGCTCACGACAAAGAAACAGGCGGGTGCATTGTGTTTTTTGAGCGCGTCCAGGATGGCGGGGGTGTCGCCGCTCTCATAGCCCGCATCAAAGGTCAGATAGATGACCGGTTGGGTGGCGTCACCGACATAATAGGCCCCATATTGTGCGAGTTCGGATGCGGAAGCATTGCCGACCGGCGGCGCGCCTTCTGCTTGGAAGGACAACCCCCAATCGGTGACCGACGCCATGGCCGCAGGGCCGGGGGCGCGCACGATTTGCAAAATGGTCACAGCGCACACGAGCAAAACCGCAATACCGGCCAGGACCGTCCACTTGCGGGGACGCCGGGGAATTGGATTCGGTTCGGATGACGGTTGCTGCCCGCGAAACAAAAGAAATTTCAAGCTCATCACCGCCCAAAAGAGTATCGCATACCGGGTTTGCCGGTACGGTATACCTTATGCGCAGTGTGGGCCGGGTATGCGGGTTTTATCCGCTGTAATCCTCGAGCAGTTGGTTGACATCATCGGCGCCAGCCAGCGGGATGCCCTGGGCCAATTTTTGCTGATCGGCATCGGGCAGGGTGCGCGCGTCAATGTCGGTGACAAGCACGGGTTCGGCGCGGCCGTTGAGATAGATCACCACATAATTGCCAGACAGGGCGGCATAATAGCCAGGCGAGGCGCTGGCAGCCGCAGCCGCTGTGGCCGCAGACGGGTTTTGGGGTTCTCCGGCAGATGCGAGCAGCCAGAGCGAAAAAATCAACGCAGCCGCTGCGCCGCCAAAGGCCAGCAGCCACAAAGCAGAGAGCGAACGGTTCATGCAAAGACCTCCGAAAGAAAAATATTTCCTGCCTTAGCATGGACAATTTTGCGCAGAATTATCCGAAAAAGTGGAGCAAAGTGCAAAAAATTTGTACAAGATACGCAGAGTAGGAAAAAGATTTGGCTTTTGGCCGCGTGTGTGGTATAATGATTAAGCCTATTGGACTACGACGGAAGCCCACTGCCGTCTGTCCGGCAAGGAGGTTCGTAAAATATGGCAAAACGAAAAAAAGGAAGAGTACGGAGCGGCCTGAAAAAGTTCCGCTTCTTCCTGGTTTCCTTTTTGCTGGTTTGCGTGATGTGCGCAAGTATCTGCGGCGTGGCCTTCGCCGTATATCTGCGCGTGTACATTGAACCCAATGCAACAATCAATGCCGAAGAAATGATGCTGGATATGGATATGACCAGCATGGTTTATGCATGGAGTTCGGCAGAGCAGGACTATGTGGAATATGAGGTGCTCCGCGCTTCAGAAAACCGCATCTGGGCCGATCTGGAGGAAATTCCAGAGGACCTGCAAAATGCTTTTATTGCTATTGAGGATAAGCGCTTTTATGAACATAAGGGCGTGGACTGGCGCCGTACTGCGCAAGGTGTGCTCAACTGGATCACCGGCGCGGAAGGCGGCGGTTCGACGATCACGCAGCAGCTGATTAAAAACCTGACCAATGAGGACGATTATTCGGTCAAGCGCAAGCTCAACGAAATTTTCCGCGCCTTGCAGCTGGAAAAGGACCTGGGCGGGGACAAAGACCGCATTTTGGAGATGTACCTCAACCTCATCTATCTGGGCCAGGGCGCCTATGGCGTCAATACGGCTGCCACTACCTATTTCGGAAAAGACTTGCAGGAACTGGACCTGGCCGAGTGTGCAATCTTGGCCGGCATCACCAAAAACCCCTCGCAGTATGACCCGTTCAACCATCCGGAAGCGATCAAGGAGCGGCAGGAAACCATCCTGGACGAAATGTACGACCAAGGCATGATTACCGAGAGTGAACGGGATGCAGCAAAGGCTGAGCAGCTCGAATACAAGTATGAGGACGCCCAGCAGGCGCTCAATAACACCTATTCATACTTCACCGACACGGTGATCGAGGATGTCATCGATGACTTGGTTGAGAAGAAAGGGTATTCTGAGCAGATGGCCCGGTGGAAGGTCACATCGGGCGGCGTGCAGATCTATGCCACAGTGGACACCAACGTACAACAAATTATGGAAGGGGTTTATGCGGACGATTCCAACTTCCCGAACGTTTCCCGCAATGGCGTGCAGCCGCAGAGCGCAATGGTGGTTTGCAACAGTGCGGGCGATGTGGTCGGCATTGTAGGCGGCCGGGGCGAAAAGACCGAAAGCCGGTCCTTCCTGCGTTCGGAGTCGCCGCGGCAGGCCGGTTCTTCCATCAAACCGCTTTCGGTCTATGCACCAGCCATGGACGCTGGTATTATCACGCCCTATTCGGTGCGCGATAACGAACCATTTGAGGTAATCGATGGGCGCAACTGGCCCCGCAACGACAGCGGCGGCTATACCGGCCCAATGGTGATCCGGGACGCGGTGGCGCGGTCGATCAACGCAGTCGCTGTGCGGGTGGTCGATGAGTTAACGCCGCAAGCTTCCTTCGATTTTCTCACCCAGCAGCTGGGGTTTGAACACCTCAACGACCCCGAGGATATTAACCTCAGCCCGATGGCACTGGGCGGTATGAATGGCGGCGTCACGGTGCGCGAAATGGCGGGTGCGTTCACCATTTTCCTCAATAACGGCATCTACAACGGTGCGCGCACCTATACGCGTGTGCTCAATTCGGATGGCTCGGTGTTGCTGGAAAACGAGGCGCTGAACCGCCAGGTCTTTGAACGCGAGAGCACGGTCTATTATATGCGTGAGGTGCTTACGGCGGTGACCGAATCGGGTACCGGCCGGCGCATCAATGTGGAAGGGATGCAGACCGCTGGTAAAACGGGTACTTCCCAGTCCAAGCGCGATCTGTGGTTCTGTGGCTTTACTCCATATTATGTGGGTGCGACTTGGTTTGGCTATGATAGCGACTATGATCTGGACAATGTCAGCGGCAACCCCTCGCTCAACCTTTGGAACGAGGTGATGAACCGCCTGCACAGTGGCCTTGCCCCGGCCAACCTGGATATGGGCGATGACAGCAACTTTGAATGGGCCTCCTTCTGCACCCAGTCGGGCCTGGCGCCCAGCTCGGCCTGCCGCGCCAACGGCACGGTTTCCAGCGGCCGTTACTGGGCAGGGGATGCCCCGACCCAGGTCTGCACCGAATGCCGCCGCAGCTCTTCCAGCTCTAGCAGCGACGATGATGACGATTCGGGTAGCAGCAATTCGGACAATTCCGAAACCACCACCTCGCCGGATGAATCCAATCCGTCCAGTGGTGGCAACACGGGTGGCAATACTGGCGGCAGCACGGGCGGCGATACCGGTGGCGACACCGGCGGTGATACCGGTGGCAGCACAGGCGGTGACACCGGCGGCAGCACGGGCGGTGACACCGGCGGCGGCACCTCCGGTGGCGATACAGGCGACCCGGAAGGATAAAATACAGTGTGAAATGGGCAGCCGCAAAACAAGCGGCTTTGCCCATTTTGCGTGGACCGTGAAAAAAAGCTTGCCAGATGGCGGAATGTATAGTATAATAACTTTATCTGTGAAGCAGCGCCGCACAAGGCCGCACTAGTCGGGGAGGTAGCGGCGCCCTGTACCTGCAATCCGCTCTAGCAGGGATGATTGCCGTTCGTAAGGGGCGGTGTCTCGGCGTGAGCAGCCGGATCGGGGGATGATGACAAACTGGTACTACGCAACGGAGGACTGTGAACCATGTCAGGCGGGGAACCGAGCAGCATTAAGCAGAACCCATCGTGTGCCGTGGAACTGCCGGTTTTGAGTTTTTCGGCCGGAAAAAGCCGCCGGGATGTCGTTTCGAGCGGGCGGTGTGCGGTCTTGTGAGGCGCTGTTTTACGGCGTTTTCAGTGCATTAAAGAAGCGGGCAGGCGTGAACTGTCCGCTTTTTTTACAAAGTCTGCGCTTTGGAGAAAGGGGAAGATGGGATGTATCAGGCCCTATACCGCAAGTGGCGGCCGCTCAAATTTGCCGACGTCATTGGCCAGCAGCATATTACCGATACCCTGCGCGCCCAGATCCAGCACGGCCGGCTGTCCCATGCCTACTTATTTTCTGGCACGCGCGGTACGGGCAAGACCACTTGCGCCAAAATCCTAGCCCGGGCGGTTAACTGTGAACACCCGGTAGCGGGCGACCCCTGCGGGGAGTGCCCGGCGTGCCGGGGCATCTTGGAGGGCTCGGTGCTCGATGTAGTGGAGATCGACGCAGCGTCCAACAACGGCGTGGACAACATCCGCGATATCCGGGAAGAGGTGCGCTATACCCCGTCGTCGGTAAAAAAGCGGGTGTACATCATCGACGAGGTGCACATGCTTTCGACCGGAGCATTCAACGCCCTGCTCAAGACGCTGGAAGAGCCGCCAAGCCATGTGCTGTTCATTCTGGCGACCACTGAAATCCATAAAGTACCGGCTACCATCCTGTCGCGCTGCCAGCGGTTTGATTTCCGACGCATCACACCTGCGGACATTGCCGGGCGGTTGCTGCAAATTGCGGCTGCCGAGGCAATCCCTCTGACCGAGGGCGGGGCGCAGCTGATCGCCCGTCTGGCCGATGGCGCGATGCGCGATGCCTTATCCATGCTCGACCGTACCGCTGGGGCTGACCCAGTGGATGAGGCGGCAGTCAGCCGGTCGATCGGGCTGTTGGGCGCGGACGACGCTACTGCGCTGATGGCGTGCGTGCGCCAAGGCGATATTGGCGGTGCAGTCAGCCGTATTGAACAGGCCTATGACAGCGGCCGCGACTTGGCGGGGGTATTTGACCAGCTGCTCGGGCTCATCCGTGATATCTTACTGGTCAAGACCGCCAAGAATGATGTATCCGCACTGCTGTCGCCCGCCTATGCGCCAGAAGAGGTGCGGCGGCTGGGCGAAGGGGTATCTGCTTCCACTTTGATCGCCTGGTCACGGATCTTGCAGGAGAGTCAGGGGCGGCTTAAAAACGCGGCCAACCGCCGCGTGGAAGCCGAGCTGACTGCGGTGCGCCTGTGCGACTTAGGCGGGGACGATTATGATTCGCTCGCCGGCCGGGTGGAGGCCCTGGAGGAGCGGGTCAAGAGCGGCCTGGCTTTTGCGCCTGCCACAGCGGCAATGCCGGTCACTGCGCCAGTGCAAACCGAATCACCTGCGGATATGCCGGCAGCAGCGCCAAACAAGTTGGCAGATGCTGCGCCGCCCGAAGAAGAACCGGTTGACCTGGGGGAGGAGTGGGCGCTTTGGCCGAAACTTTTGCAGGCGCTGACCGGCAAAATCAACATGGGGGCTCTGACCTGTATGAAAGCTGGCTATGCGCGCACCTTTTTGCGTGGGAACCGGCTGGAGATTTTGTGTGACGATGACATCACGGCCGGCCTCATCCGGGCAGACCCTACCAAAACCAAGATCGCTGAGGCCGCATCGGCCTTGTACGGCGGTCCGCTGGTGCTGCGGGTGTATGAGCCTGGGCAACAGCCCCAAAAGATTGATGAAAATGAAAAGTTGGACGAGGTGCTGCAAAAGGCGCAGTCCATGGATATTGAAATCACCGAATTATCATAAGGAGGAAACACAAGATGGCAAAGGGTAAATTTGGCGGCATGGGAGGCGGCATGAATATGCAGGCCATGATTAAGCAGGCCCAAAAGATGCAGCAGGACATGCTCAAAGCACAGGAAGAGATCGCCGAGATGGAAACCGAGGCCACGGCAGGCGGCGGCGCGGTCAAGGCGGTTGTGCAGGGGACGAATACCCTGAAATCGCTGGAAATCAGCCCCGAGGTGGTGGACCCGGACGATGTAGAAATGCTCCAGGATCTGATTTTAGCTGCCGTGGGTGAAGCCTTCCGTCTGGCGGGTGAAAAGAGTGAGCAGTCGATGAAAAAGGTCACCGGTGGCATGGGCGGCGGGATGCCCGGCCTGTTTTAAGCCATGCCGTTTTTCGCCCAGCCGGTAGAGCGGCTGATCGAGGAATTTGCAAAACTGCCTGGTGTGGGGCAAAAAACCGCCCAACGGCTGGCCTTTTATATCCTAAACCAGCCCAAGGAGGATGCCCAGGCCCTGGCTCAGGCCTTGCTGGATGCAAAAGAAAAAATTTATACCTGTAAGGTGTGCCAAAATCTCACCGACCAAGAAGTTTGTCCAATCTGTGCCGACCCCAGGCGGGATCATAGCCTGATTTGCGTGGTGACCGATCCAAAGGATGTGCTTGCCTTTGAGCGCACGCGAGAGTATAACGGGCTTTACCATGTGCTGCACGGCACGCTTTCGCCGCTGGGCGGTGTGGGGCCGGATGAAATTCGGGTCAAGGAGCTGCTCACGCGTGTGGCCGATGAGCAAACACCGGTCCACGAGGTCATTTTGGCCACCAATCCCGACACAGAAGGCGAGGCCACGGCCATGTATATCTCCCGGCTGCTGCGTCCCTTCGAAATCAAGCTGACCCGTCTGGCCTATGGGATGCCAGTGGGCGGACATTTGGAATATGTCGATGAGGTCACGCTTATGCGTGCTCTAGAAGGCAGGCATGAAATTTAGAAAAAATGAAAACCGGCTGTAACACCGGTTTCAGAAAAAAAGTCTTTTCGCGCCGCGGTGCGAAAAGATTTTTTATGCTTTATGGATTTTTCGCTGGAAAGAAGATGCTGCGCCGTGCAGCATAATGGGAAACAGCCGCGGCCAACCCAGTCTTCCAAGGCCAGCGCGCCTTGGACCGGCGACGCCGGAACAGGCAGGGTTTGTACAAAACATGCAGTGGTTCGGGCTAGAGCGGATGGCTCAACCGGACGGTCAGAGGAGCCTGTCGCCTGTGGTACCGGTTTGGCTGTGTGATTTGTGCATCAGGGCACGGTATAGGCAGTTTTTAGCAGATGATGCGGTCGGCATAGGCGGAAGATCGGTCAGATATTCCAGCGCGTCATTCCATTCGTGCAAAGAAACCGCATGGTCGGGGATCTTTTGAACCTCCTTACCCAAGAGAAGTTGTTCTGCATGGCCCAGATAGCGCAGATCAGAAAGGATTGAACGTCCGGATTTGTAAGCCAAGTATTCCAGTAGTGGTAACGCTAGGACAGTGACGTTCATGGTAGCTCATCTCCTTTGTATGGTTACACAGAATGCCCTTTCGGATCAAAGAGCAAGAGCTTATTTTTACTTAATTTTATCATGAAAAGAGCCTAATTTCAAGGAAATTTACGACAAAGTCTTGGTCAAATTTCTGTCAACAGTGTAAAAAATGCAAAAACACTTGTGTTTAGAAAAGAATTGTGATATAATATATTGCTTTAATTTTAATAATCAACGATATGTGACAGGCTGGGTTGGCCTGCCGCAAGATAGATCGATCCGGATACAACCAGGAGGGAAGTTCAGGTGTCTGATTTCAAACAGGAGATAGGGAACCGGCGCACGTTTGCGATTATTTCGCATCCAGACGCCGGCAAAACAACGATTACAGAAAAATTCCTGCTCTACGGCGGCGCAATCCAGGAGGCCGGCATGGTCAAAGGCAAGAAAAATAGCCGCCACGCTGTGTCCGACTGGATGGAGATCGAAAAACAGCGTGGTATTTCGGTCACGTCCTCGGTTTTGCAGTTCCGGTATGGGGATAAGTGCATCAACATCCTGGATACCCCTGGCCACCAGGACTTTTCCGAGGATACCTACCGCACCCTCATGGCCGCCGACTCGGCCGTGATGGTGATCGACGCATCCAAGGGCGTCGAGGCCCAGACCCGCAAGTTGTTCAAGGTCTGTGCTATGCGTGGTGTGCCGATTTTTACCTTTATCAACAAAATGGACCGCGACTCCCGCGACCCATACGAACTTTTGGACGAAATCGAGCACGAGCTGGGCATCGGCACCTTTGCCGTCAACTGGCCCATCGGCTCGGGCAAGGAGTTCCGCGGGGTCTATGACCGTATGGACAGCCAGGTGATCGCTTTTTCCGGTATGGATGCCCGGCACGAGGTCGAGGCGACCTATCTTCCATTTGATTCAGATGAACTCCGGGCGCTTTTAAGCGAGCAGCAATACGCCGCCCTGTCCGATGACATCGAGCTTTTGTCGGGTGCAGGCGACGCATTTGATTTGGATGCCGTGCACCACGGCAAGCTGTCGCCGGTGTTCTTTGGTTCGGCGTTGACCAACTTCGGTGTGGAACCCTTCCTCAAAAAGTTCTTGCAAATGACCCCGCCGCCCACCCCGCGGCAGGCCGATATCGGTCTGATCGACCCCTTTGACGACCATTTTTCGGCCTTTGTCTTTAAAATCCAGGCCAACATGAACAAGGCCCACCGTGACCGGATTGCCTTTATGCGCATTTGCTCGGGCAAATTTGAACGCGGACGCGAGGTCTGGCATGTGCAGGGTGGGAAAAAGATTCAGCTCGCCCAGCCCCAGCAGCTCATGGCCCAGGACCGCTCAATTGTCGATGAGGCCTATGCAGGCGATATCATCGGCGTATTCGACCCGGGCATCTTTTCCATCGGCGACACCGTGTGTGACCCGGCGCGCAAGTGTACCTTTTCGGGCATCCCGACCTTCGCACCCGAGCTATTTGCCCGCGTGCGGCAAAAGGACACCCTCAAACGCAAGCAGTTTGTCAAAGGCGTCGAACAGATCGCCCAGGAAGGGGCGATTCAGATCTTCCGTGAACCTGGCGCAGGGATGGAGGAGGTCATCGTGGGCGTGGTCGGCCAGCTGCAATTTGAGGTGCTCGAATACCGGCTTAAAAATGAATACAATGTCGAGGTGGCGCGGGAAATGCTGCCCTATGAGCATTTGCGCTGGATTGAAAATGTCGATTTCGATACCTTCGATTACCACAAACTTACCTTGACCAGTGACACCAAAGTAGTGCAGGATATGCGCGGCAACTACTTGCTGCTGTTCACCAGCCCTTGGAACATTTCCTGGGCGCTGGATCACAACGAGGGGCTGCAGCTCGCTGAATTTTCGGAAAACGCTTAAGCTGCTGCTCTGGGATCACAAAAGGAAAGACGGGCGTTCTTACCGCACAAAAGGCTGTAAGAACGCCCGCTTTTGTGGTTCTAGGCTGCTTGGTTATGCAGCCGGGGTGATGGGGAGGGTCTGCCCGCACAAGGTGATGGATTCCACATCCTCCAGCGGGATGAGCTCGTCAAAGAGCATACTCTTGGTGCAATGGGTCTTGCCATCTTCGGGGCCGATGCTGCCGCCCGCGTCATTGCAGTCGATGGTTCGGCCATCCTTGAGGTGGAGCTGGAGGGAGAAGTCGCCCAGGAATTTCTGCGTCTGTGCGGCTTGCTCGGGGCTTTCCCGGCCGCTTTCTCTGTCCTGGCCCCATTCGACCTGCTCGCCGACGGTGTAGGCCACATAGATGGACAGCGGCGAGAGGGAGACCTCTTCGATCTCCACCGGCATCCCGTTGAGGGTGTAGGGGGTCTGCCCGGTTTCCAGCGAAACCGATAGGTCCTCATACCGGCTCTGGAAGCGCATTTTCCAGTCCCCCTGGATCACGGTGGTGCTTTCACCGGTCTCGACGTCCCACTGCACCAGGTCTTGGAATTTCGCTGTGACAGCGCCCGGCTGCACACCGTTTTCATAGGTCATCATTTCGACATACTGGATTTTGTTGTCGGTGGGATCCTCGTCGATAAAACGGCTGGTGCCGTGCGCGCCGCTGAACAGGCCGGTACTCAGCGAGCTGTCGCCAAAGTGTAGAAAGGATTCCGGATCCTCGGCCAGCACGGGGAAGGCCTGGCCATCGTCGCGGGACAGGGTGAAGATCATGCAGATGCTGTACTTGTCGCCCATGACCGCGTCGGCTGACAGGGTGTAGCCGTTGTCCGAGACGCTGGCGCCGATCGGGCGGCCGATTTTGTCGATGATTTCGGTTTGCGAGGTGCCGAACAGGGGGAAGAAGGCGTCGCTGGCGGCGACCGTCGCGCCCGCGCCAACGGTCAGCGCCAACGCGGCAGCGATGCCGATGGCGGTTGCACGGCGCAGATGGGGTTTGCGGATATTTTTCTGCGGCGTTTGCAGCAGCTGCTCGACCATTTGGTCCTTTTGCGCCTGGGTGAAGTGCAGCGCATCCATTTGTTCACGGTAGCTTTTCATAACGATTCTCCTTCCAATAGGGTTTTCAGTTGCTGGCGGCCGCGGTATAAGCGGGTGCCAATGGTCGCGGCCGGTTCGCCAGTCATGCGTGCGATTTCCTTTGCGGTGTATCCCTCGTAATAGTGCAGGTAAATCACGGTGCGGTAAGGGCCTGGCAGCAGGTTGACCGCCGCCAGCAGCGACCCTTCGGCCGCCTCTGGCGCCGGGATTTCCGCGCAAGCGTCCAGGCCGCAGGTGCGTGTATGCCAAGCACTGTGCAGCAAATCTTTGCAAGCGTTGATGGTTGTGCGGATCATCCAGGCTTTTTCATGGGCGGCCGAGCGAAATTTTTGCTTGCCGGTCAGCAGTTTGACAAAAACGGTTTGACAAATGTCCTGTGCATCCTGTGTGCTGCCCAGATAGGTATAGCTTACACGTAGGATAAGATCGGAATACGTTTGTACCAGCCGCTCGACCTCCGCCCGGTCAAAGGCTTGCTTCATTGCAATATCCACTCCTCTTACGCCGCCTAGGGCGGCTTGGTTGATGTCGTAGGTCCTACTCACTAATAACACGATTGACAGGCACGGATTTTTTCACATGGCAAAAAAATTTTTTTGTAATTCGAAAAACAATGCCGCGGTCCTGGGCAATTTTGACCTGGACCGCGGCATTGTTTTGCACCGCTCCCTTTTTTGAGGATTTGTCAACCTTCAGCTATGTAATCTTCCACGACATCGCGGAAATGCAGAAGGGAGACTTGATTCCGGTTGAGCAGATCGGCCAAATATTCGGCTTTCTGCAGATCCGGCGTAATGTCTGCAATACAGTCTACCATCTGCTGATTGCAATAAGCTGCAATTGAGTTGCCTGCTGCTGCGCCGTCCTCCTCTGCTGGACACATTACAGCGTACTTTAACATGGTTCATCCCGCCTATCTGAAACTTTTCTGCCGCCCAGTTTTGACCTTATTCTGCCATAGACCCCATAACAAGAAGGTTTTGCAATAAGGTGTTTCCGATAGGGGATTACAGCGAAATGTGGACAAAGCAGGGTTGCTAAGGGATATTTTACACAAAGCGCTGCCTTAAAGTTGTCGAATTTAGGGCATTAACAAATATTTTTCTACCAGCCGTGCCGCATCCTCTACGCATCCGTCACAGGAGCGCAACATCTTGCCGGTTTCTGTCCCTTTGAGCTCACGGCAGAGCACACTTTGATTCATCTCACGAAAGGCGGCAGCCAGCGCGCGGTCCAGCTTATAGGTTTCAGCCTTGGTCTTGCCCACAGCCTCTAGGCCGCCGCTGTTTTTCAGACCTGCCAACATGCAAGCACCTGAAAGTGCGCCGCAGACCTCCATTTGCCCCATGCCAAAGCCGAATGCCTCACTGACTTTGTAGGCGGTCTGCTCGTCTAAACCAAACAAGTCGCAATAGGCGCAAACAACTGCCTGCGCGCAGTTATAGCCCTTGTGGTGGAGCGCCACCGCTTTTTCAATCCGAGTTTCCATTGGTATCTCATCCTTTCTGTTTTGTCCTTGAAAACCGGCCCTCTCGGAAGGAAAGGGCCGGTAACACTTGCTTAATAATCGTGCGTAGAGAAGAATTCCAGGATGGCATTATACATCGCTTGTGCTTCCGCACGCAGGCCTTCCTCGGACAACACGCAAAGAACGTCCTGGCTGTTGTCGATAAAGGCGTATTCACTGATGACAGCCAACATGTCTACATTGGCGGCATAGCGCAAAATCGCGTAATAGTCGCCATTTTGTCCATGGCGGAATACCGTAGGACGGTGCTGGATGCGGCCGTTGGCCAAATACTGCTCTGCCAGCAACTCGCCCAGCTCCAAGCCGTCGCCGCCCTCTTCATATTGCACCTGTGCCAACACCTCAAAGCCCTTGGCATTGCCATTATAGGCATTGTGGTGGACGCTAAAACACAGGTCAGCCACGTCGGCGCTGCTCTCGATGATCTCCTTGCGTTCGGCAAAGGAGACATATTCGTCTTCCGTGGTGGTCATGATGACATCCACGCCACTGGCCAACAACAGATCTCGCAGATAAAGTGCAACCGGCAGATTGAAGTCCTTCTCCTGTATTGTGGAGCCGGCCGAAACCGTTTCGCCCTTATAGTTGACAAAGGTGTTGGGTGCGATCCCTGAGGAACCGCCGTCTGAACCGCCATGTCCCACATCGATCAGCACAGTGATTTTACCGTCGATGTGGGATGTTTCGGGTTCGGTGGGCTGCTGGGTTTCTGAATTATCTGTATCGTCCGAGGGTGGGGTAGAAGGGTCATCCGAGCTGTCGGGCGTGTCTGCGGGCGGTTCGGGCTCGGGTTCAGGCTCAGGTTCGGGCTCGACATATCCCGGGGTTGTCATAATGCCTTGCCGGCTCTCGTTGCGGTAATCCACATCAAAGCCAAAAACCTCGCCGATATCGCGCAGTTTATAATAGGTATAGCCCTGGACGCTGTACGCCTCCATGGTAACCGGTTCCCCATCCACGTACACCGGGAAATTGGAAGCAACAGCCTCTTGGTTGCCGCTGCCGACCGGTTGAAGTTCGGTTCCGTCGCCTGCATAGGCTTGTCCGCGGGAGGCGCGGATAACGCCATCCTCGGCATCGTATTCAACATCAAACGCGCATTCCTTTTCGCGCATGAGGTAGGCGATATCGCGCAGCTTGAAATATGTATAGGCGGCGTCTCCGGCGCTGATCAGATAGCCGGAGGGATGCACTTGTTCGCCGTCGAGGAAGATCTCCATTTGGCTTACATAAGCAATTTTCCCGGCTGCATCTGCGGTTTGTGCCAGCGCGATCAGTCCGGTTGCGCTGGCTGTGCACAGCATCAGCAACGCAAGCATCCATGAAATCAGTTTTTTGCGCATAACATTCCTTTCTCCAGTATTTTGGTTCAAACCAGGAGACGTGGCGTCTTTTATACCCTACCCTGGTCATACAGTATTCCGGATTCCAAATGCGAGCCGTAAGGGACCCCAATAGCCCCCCAAAAGTGGGGGTTTTGCGCTTGCCGCACATGAAAAATCCATTTTAATACAATTCGCATGTTTTTGAAATACCGAATTAGTTACAATATAGCATCAATTCTTTGTAAGCACAAGTTTTGGCACGGAGGTGTAACACAGTTGTAAAATTCGGACCCACCCCCATTGGCACAACAAGAGACCGGTACCACACAGAAGCGCATACCGCTTTTCCATGGATACCGGTATCATCTGGTCACGCCAAATGGCTGATTTACAGCATTGCTGCGCCAATCAAACCGGCGTCATTGCCCAACAAAGCCTGCACAAGCTCGGTGTTTTTATGCACGCCTTTAAAACTCTCCCGCGCAATGATTTCCCGCAGCGGGGCCAGCAGTTTCTCTCCGTACCCGGCTACGCCGCCGCCCAGGATAATCCGGTCTGGCTGCAAAATATTCACGAAGCTGACTAGGCCGCACCCCAAATACATGCAATACTGTTCGAACACCTGGCTGGCAACCGGGTCGCCCTGGTCGCGCGCGTCGCAGACCATTTTGGCGGTGAGTTTGCCGCCGTTTTGGTCGCGCATGGTGCAGAGCAGGCTGTCGGTCCGGCCCTCCAGCGCATCCTCGGCCAGATGGATCAGGCCGGTCGCAGAAGCGTAGGACTCCAGGCAGCCCCGGCGGCCGCAGTTGCAGGGCCGTCCGCCCGCAACAATGACCATATGTCCGATTTCCCCGGCCACATCGTTGCAGCCGGTATACAGCTTGCCGTCGATCACAATACCGCCGCCGACGCCCGTACCCAGTGTGACCATCACAGTATGCCGGCAACTGCGGCCGGCTCCGGCGATTGTCTCGCCCAGGGCAGCGCAGTTGGCGTCATTGTCCATGCGCACTGGACAGCGAAATTCCGGTTGGAATGCATGGGCAAAACAAACGTTGTTCATCCCGAGATTGGTGCCAAAGGTCAGGGTCGCGGTTTGCTTGTCAAAACTGCCTGGCACGCCGATCCCGATTTGGGTCACCTCATTGGGATTGACGCCCTGTTTTTGGCACAGCGAAAGCGCCATTTGCTTCATATCCGCCTGCATTTGCGCGGGCTGGCCAGTGCGGGTCGGCAGGCGGGTCTTATCCAGCAGGGAGCCGTCTTCCTTGCACAGGCAGACCACTGTGTTGGTACCGCCCAAATCAATCCCGATGCGCATTTACACTTCTCCCTCCTGAAAACGGTTGATATCAATCCCGCGGATTTTTTGGAAATAGGACGCCAGACGGTCCCAATCGGCGTTTAAGATCAGCGACTCCGGGAAGTCGATTTCGTCGAGCATTTGCAGGGCAGCGTCCACCTTGCCGACCATATGCGCGATGTGTGCGTCGCTGGTCACGACAACCGGCACCTGGTATTTTTTGCACAGCCTCGCGATGTTGGTGCAATTTTGCCGGCTGCCGCGCCGGATGGCCAGAGAGTTGTTGTTGATCTCTATAATTTTTCCAAACTTTTTGCACTGTGAGATGATCCGTTCCTGCTCAAAGGCAAAATCTTCAGAGCCCAGATGTCCGAGGGTGGTCACATAGGGGTTGCGCAAAATGTTTTCCAGCACTAACGTGTGTACTTCCGGGGTAGCTGGTGCAAAGGCAGGCGCATGAAAGGAGGCGATGACATAATCCAGTGGTTTGAGATACCGCAGCTCGATAGGATCTATGCCGCCGTCAGGCGGCAGGATATTGAGCTCTACACCGCGCAAAATGGCGACGCCGTCTATTTTTCTCGGCACGATGTTTAAATTGGCAAAATGCCATTGGTGCGCGCCATCCTCCATGGCAGGGCCGTGGTTGGTGATTGCAATGGCACGCAAGCCGGCCCGGGCCGCGCCGCGCACCATTTCTTCAAGCGAGCTGTGCGCATGGTGGGATACATTGGTATGGGTGTGTAAGTCAGCGATGATCTTCATGGGGAATCCTTTCTGTCCTTTCAATACTCAGGCATAAAAAAGAGAAGCAGTGTGGTGGGCCTTCAAAACCGTTGGGCCGAAAGAGGGGCTGCGGCGGGAATGCCGCAGCCCAAGAGATGCCCTTAGTTTACCCGCCAAAGGAACGGAGCATACGCTCTTGCAGCTCTTTGGCGGCATTGTAACCCATCTTTTTGTAGCGGTTGTTCATAGCCGCAACTTCAATGATGACGGCCAGGTTACGGCCGGGCTTGACCGGGATGGTCAGCGATGGCACGCGGATATCCAGGATGCTGGTCATTTGACCTTCCAGCCCCAGGCGATCGTACTGCTTGCCTTCCTCCCAATTTTCCAAATTGATGACCATTTCGATTTTTTCGGTCAGCTTGACCGAGCCCACACCAAAGATGCGGCGTACATCGACAATGCCGATGCCGCGCAGCTCGATAAAATACCGGATGACATCGGGCGAGGTGCCAACCAGGGTCTTGTCGGACACACGCTTGATTTCGACTGCGTCGTCGGCGATCAGGCGGTGGCCGCGTTTGACAAGCTCAATTGCAGTTTCCGATTTACCCACGCCCGAGTCACCCAGCAGCAGCACGCCTTCGCCGTAGATTTCAATGAGCACACCGTGCAGCGTGATACGCGGTGCAAGCGATACCTTGAGCGACGCGACGATGGCATTGATGATGGTAGACGTAAATTCATTGGTGCGCAGCAACGGGACGCTGTATTTTTTTGCAGCCTCCAAACACTCGGGGAAGATATCGATATTGCGTGAAATAATCATGGCCGGGATTCCGGCAGAAAAAAGGCGTTCAAAGATTTCGGTGCGTTTTTCCGGTTCAAAACTTTCGACATAGGTGGTTTCCACCTTGCCCATAACTTGCAGGCGGTTGGGGTCAAAAAAGTCAAAAAAGCCCGCAAGCTGCAAGCCCGGGCGGCTGACGTCGTCCTTTGTGATCTCTATTTTTTCAAACCCATCCGGTCCGTAAACCACTTCGAAGTTGAATTCCTGGATGAGGTCGCCCAGGCATACGCCAAATTCTTTTAGCTGCATTCAAAGCCCTCCTGCTCTATCGTTATGGTTATTATAACGGATTTTTATCGTTTTTTCAACGCTTCCCAGACGGCATGTTCCACATTTTTTTCTCGCTTCCCAAAATATTTTTGCAAACGCTCTTGCTTTTTGGCACGGTTTGTGGTATTATAATCTGCGTTATGCAATACCCCATGTCGGACCCTTTTGAAAAGGAACCCGCTTGGTTGCGGGCTTGTCCGCTTTTGGTATACACCTTGTAGATAAGGAGGTGCAGGAAAATGGCAAAATGTGATATTTGCGGCAAGGGTGTGACCTTCGGTATTAAGGTTTCCCATTCTCACCGCCGTTCCAATCGGACGTGGAAGCCGAATGTCCGTCGCGTAAAGGCTATCGTGGACGGTACCCCCCGCCATGTTTACGTATGTACTCGGTGCCTCCGCTCCGGCAAGGTTACCCGCGCGATCTAACAGCCGCGCGTATACTTTGACATTTAACCGCTCTGGCGTGCAGGGCGGTTTTTTCTATGCTTACCCAAACGAAAAGGGAAAAGGCATCACGCCTTTTCCCTTTTCGTTTTATGCACGCTGCTCTAAAAGAAACGCAGCCCGGTATGTAACAATGGTTTGATGGCCTGGCGCTGTACGGTCGGCCCGGGCAAATTGCAGGGTTCGCACGGGACACATCTTTTTGACCATTTGACCGCCGACCGAACCAGCCTGGCGAGAGGTCAGATCGCCGTTGTAGCCATCCTTCAGGTTGACGCCGACCTCGGACGCAGCTTCCATCTTAAAGCGGTCCATTGCCGCACGCGCTTCCGGTACCATCCCTTTGTTCGAGCCATTCTGAGTAGACATAATCTTTACTCTCCTTTTTCGATTTGGTTTTTGGGGATTTGCTGATAGTATTGTGTGCCGGGTGCAAAAAAGATATGAGATGTAAAATCTGCATGGAATGGCAGCCTGAAAATTTAAAATATCACCGGTCGATATATGTGCCAGCATCGTATATACTATCATACAAACAGCCTTATATCTGATGTAGCTAGCAGGCCTGCAAACGTTTTGGTTCATTCGGCATAATCGTTAATTTTGCCCAAAAGGCTTTGCTCGGTGTCGTCGATATAGGTATAGGAATCGGGCACCGTGCCGACAATGACGGTGTCGGTCACAGCCATGCGGTTGGTGACGGTCAGGTCGCTAGCGCCCAGCGCAGTGATGAGGCGGACCTCAGCCTGGACCTCCAACAGGATTTGGTGGCGCGTCTGGTTGATACCTGCCGAGGTGAAGGCACTGATGAATTCGGCGTCGGCATAGCCCAGCGCGGTGATGCCGACCTGTAAGACCGGTCCGCGTCCGGCAAAAAGGGTGGGGAAGAGGATCGTGCCGAGCGGGATCTCCAAGCTGCCGCGTTCCAAGGTGTTGACCGCGTCGTATGCTGCACGGGACAGCTGCACTTTCAGATAGTCCGCCAAGATGGTGTCGGTCGTCAGCGCGGTCACCTGGTTTGCGTTGTCGCGCTCGAGCGTGACCAAGTCCTCATACTGCGCGCGGTTCTGGTAGATCTGCTGGGTCAGCGCGTCGTGGATGGCATAAGAAGCGGTCTGCTGCACCAAGTTTTGCGCGTATTCCAAGGCGACCGGTCGCAACACACGCAAAAATAAAAACACACAGGTCAGCAGGGCGAAGCCAAATGCAACAAACCTACCCCAATGCTTCCTTGGCTTTCTCCGCCGCACTGTGCATCACCTCCAGCATAGCTTATGCGCTGCATAGCAGGGCTAGAAGGGAGAGGGAAAGCAGGCGAGTATGAAAATCCGCCCGTTGTGCGAGAATTTCTATTGTATCCCTCCACAGTATATGGTACTATTTGAATAGGAATACACCCTGGTCACAGGGGGAAAACGGAGCGATTTGCATGATGTCCCAAACCCAAGCGATGCGCCGCATAGTTGTCAAGGTCGGCACATCCAGTTTGACTTATCCCAACGGCAAGCTCAATATCGGGCGGATTGAAAGCCTGGTGCGTGTGATTTCCGATTTACAAAATAGAGGGTATCAGATGGTGCTGGTGTCCTCAGGCGCGGTAGGCGTCGGCGCGGCCAAGATTGGCTGGCGTGAACACCCGCGCGACATCCGCATGAAACAGGCCGCTGCTGCTGTCGGCCAGTGCGAGCTGATGCATATTTATGATAAGATGTTCCTGGAATACGGCATCAAGGTCGCCCAGGTGTTGCTCACGCGCGAGAACGTTTCCGATGAAATCCCGCGCGCAAACATCCACGCCACCTTCGACATCCTGCTGGATACCGAAGTCGTGCCAATTGTCAATGAAAACGACACCGTGGCCACGGCAGAGCTGGAGAATATGGAGACTTTTGGTGATAACGACACCCTGTCGGCCGTTGTGGCGCGGGTATGCGGGGCCGACCTGCTGGTCATCTTTACCGACATCGAGGGTCTGTACGATTCCGATCCCCGCGACAATCCCAACGCCAAGCTGATTGGGCGGGTGGAAAAGATCGACACTGCGCTGCGGGCCATCGCAGGCGGGCCGGGTTCGGCAGGCGGCACAGGCGGCATGGCAACCAAATTGACGGCTGCCGAGTTGTGCATGGACGCAGGGATCTCCATGCTCATTACCAAGGGTGACCGCCCGGAAATCTTATATGATATTGTGGCGGGCAAGCCGGTGGGTACCCTGTTCAAGCGCCCGGGAAGACATAGAAAAAAAGAAAGCACGGAAGAGCTGTGAGGCAAATTTTTGCCGAATGGCCGAGGCCGGATGCGGGAGATGCCGCGCACCGCTTTTATAAAAAATATACCAATCGTCTGGGGGTTTTCATCCAATGCGTACGTTAGCTGACATTGCACAGGCAGCCAAGGCTGCAAAATATGAGGTCGCCCGGCTGGGGACCAACGACAAAAACCGGGGGCTGATGGCCATTGCCCACGCCCTGACCAACCGGAGCGCAGAGATTTTGGCCGCAAATGCGGTGGACTTGCAAGAGGGGCGGAAGAACGGCTTGGGCGAAGGGTTGCTCGACCGGCTGCTCCTGACCGAAGCACGCATCCAGGGAATCGCTGAAGGCTGCCGTCAGGTAGCTGCCCTGTCCGACCCGGTGGGTGAGGTACTTTGGCAGCGCACCCGGCCCAATGGGCTCAAGATCGGGCTGACGCGCGTGCCCATGGGCGTGATCGGCATTATCTATGAGGCGCGGCCCAATGTGACGGTGGATGCGGCGGCGCTGTGCTTTAAGGCGGGATCGGCCTGTATCCTGCGCGGCGGCAAGGAGGCGTTTCATTCCTCCTTATGCTTGACCAATATCATGCGGGACGCGCTGGCGGCCGAGGGACTGCCAGTGAACGCCATCAACCTGGTGGAGGATACCAGCCGCGAAACCGCCAATGAGATGATGCGGCTCAATGGGTATTTGGATGTACTCATCCCGCGCGGCGGGGCCGGGCTCATCCAGGCGGTGGTGCGCAACGCAACGGTACCGGTCATCGAAACCGGGACGGGCAACTGCCATGTCTATGTGGATGCTTCAGCTGATTTGGATATGGCTGCGCGCATTCTGGTCAACGCAAAATGTCAACGCATTTCGGTCTGCAATGCGGCCGAGAGCCTGCTGGTGCATCAGGACGTGGCCGAGGCGTTTTTGCCGCTGGCCGCCCAGGCGCTGGCGCCTGACGGCGTCAAACTGCACGGCTGCCCGCGCACGCGCGCGATTTTGGGCGACGCCGTCCTGCCTGCAACCGAGGAGGATTACGGCAAGGAATACCTGGCCTACGAGATTTCGGTCAAGGTGGTGGATAGCTTGGAACAAGCGATTGCCCACATCAACACCTTTGGCACTGGGCATTCGGAATGCATCGTCACCCGGGATTACACGGCTTCCCAGCAATTTTTGGACCAGGTGGACGCGGCGGCCGTGTACGTCAACGCATCGACCCGGTTTACCGATGGCTTTGAGTTCGGCTTTGGCGCCGAAATCGGCATCTCTACCCAGAAGCTGCACGCCCGTGGTCCCATGGGGCTGGAGGCGTTGACCAGCCAGAAATATATCATTTACGGAAACGGGCAGGTGAGATAAAATGGAGAGAGAGTTTAAATGGAAAGCGACTGCTGGCGACTTTGAGGAGCTGGTGCAATATTTGGGCCTGAATGAAATCGAACCTGTGGAAATGTTTGCCGAGTATTATGATACGCCCGACCGCCGGCTGCGGCAGCGCAAGGTGGCGCTGCGTATGCGCCGGGAAAACCACGAGCAGCTCTGCTGCCTCAAGCTGCGCGATGCAGCCAGCGATGGCCTGCATGTCCACGAGGAATACGAGTGCATGGCCGCCACCTTGGAGGAGGGCTTGGGCGTTTTGCCGGGGCAAGGTGCGCCATTGGATTTGTGCCATGCCTTGCGCACGGCCGATTTGAGCGTAGTGTGCCAAACCAAATTCCATCGACGCCGCGCGGTATGGCTTGACCCGCTGTTCACGGCTGAACTGAGCTTTGACCAGGGCGTTTTGTCCTGTGCAGGGCGGGAGCTGCCGGTCGGTGAAATCGAGTGCGAACAGAAATCCGGAGAGGATGTAGCCTTTGAAGAGGCTTGCCAGCTGTTGGCCCGACGCTTTTCGCTGAAACCAGAAGCGCGTAGCAAGCTCTCCCGTGCATTGGATTTGGAGCGCGCCTAAACGCGGTGGCAGAATGGAGCGCGCGGCCTGTATGATCCCCTATTTTGCGTAGGACTCTTGCAGGCTTTCGTTTTTCTGGCTTGCATTGACTGCGATGGGTGTCTCGTTGTGCGCAGCAAAGGATTGAATGTTAAAAGATGGATGATATGCCTTTGAAGTTTGAAAAATCCATGGTGAAATTGGGCGGTTTTGCTGTTGTTTTGCCGATTTTATAAGAGGATTCGGATATTTTGTCCGGCAATCGAAGAAGAAGGGTGGGAAATTTCATCTTTATTCCCACCATACTGCAAGGTTTAATCCATAAAAGCAAACGAAAGCCGCTGTTTGAAAACTTGCGCTTTTCGTCTTGCAATTCCGGCCTACGTTCGGTATAATATGAATAAAGAACTGTAAAATTTCCGGATGCGCCGCAGGAAACGATTCTTTAGCTGGCGGCGCGTCTTTCGGGGGATGGCGAGGCTTTCAGCGTTTCCCCCGCCTCCCCCGCTGTCGCATTCACATCCGGACCAAGAGGAGAGTGCTGTATGAAACAGAAAGCCATTGTTGACCGGTTTGAAGGAGAGTTTGTCATCTTGGAGCGGGAAGACGGCAAGTATATCCAGATTCCCCGCGAAAACGCACCAGCTATGGCCGGGGAAGGCATGGTCGTTTGGTATGAGGGCGACCAGATCTTGTCCATCGACGAGGCCGAAACCGCCCGGCAAGAATATGACCTGCAACGCAGGTTTGAGCGGCTCTTGGGCCGCAGAAACTTTACTTAATAGACACCCAGCGCAGTCTCCGCAGATCGCCGCGGCGCTATGAGACGATTTGGGCAAATCCCAGCAAAGGAAGTATGAACGTATGCAAAAAAAACCTTTCGTGACCCTCCCGCAGATTGAGGAGATGGTCCAAACCTATCCTACCCCATTCCATCTCTATGATGAAAAGGGCATCCGCGAGAACGCGCGCAAGGTCAAGGCCGCGTTTGCTTGGAACCCGGGCTTCAAAGAATATTTCGCAGTCAAAGCTACGCCCAACCCCCGTATCCTCCAGATCCTCAAGGAGGAGGGCTTCGGGGCCGACTGCTCCAGCTATACCGAGCTGCTGATGAGCAAGGCGGTGGGGCTGACTGGCCACAACATCATGTTTTCCTCCAATGTCACCCCGGCGCAGGACTTCGCCCTTGCAGCCGAGCTGGGGGCCATCATCAACTTTGACGACATCACCCATATCGATTTTTACGAAAAAATCGCGCCCTTCCAGGACACCATGTGCTGCCGCTACAACCCCGGTGGCGACTTTGTACTGGATAACGAGATCATGGATACACCCCAGCAGGCCAAATACGGCATGACCCGCCCGCAGATGACCGAGGCATTCTTAAAGCTCAAGGAAAAAGGCGTCAAACATTTTGGCATTCACGCTTTCCTGGCCTCCAATACAGTGGCAAATGAGTACTACCCGGCGCTGGCGCGCATCCTATTCAAAACCGCCGTCGAGCTGCAGCGGGAGACCGGTGTCCACATCGCGTTCATCAATCTGTCGGGCGGCGTCGGCGTGCCGTACCGTCCCGACCAGCAGCCCAACGACATCATGGCCATCGGCGAGGGCGTGCGCCAGGCCTATGAGGAGATCCTGACCCCCGCCGGCATGGGCGACGTGGCCATCTTCACCGAAATGGGCCGGTTCATCCTAGCGCCTTACGGGTGCTTGGTCACCCAGTGCATCCATCAGAAGCATACCCACAAGGAGTACATCGGTTGCGACGCCTGCGCGGCCAACCTGATGCGCCCGGCCATGTATGGCGCCTACCACCACATCACCGTGTTGGGCAAGGAGGACGCGCCCTGCGACCACATGTACGATGTCACCGGTGGCCTGTGTGAGAACAACGACAAGTTCGCCATTGACCGGATGCTGCCCCAGATCGACGTGGGCGATTACCTGGTCATCCACGATACCGGCGCGCACGGTTTTGCTATGGGCTACAATTACAACGGCAAGCTGCGCTCGGCCGAAGTGCTGCTGCATGAGGACGGCTCGACCGAGCTCATCCGCCGCGCTGAAACCCCGCAGGACTATTTCGCCACCCTGGACGTGACCGGGGTATTCGGGGACAAGTAAATCACCAACCAGACCGCCGGTGGGAGAAATCCTATCCGGCGGATTTTTTTGCTCAAAAAATCGTGTCAGCGGGAACCGAACAGCCCTCTGGTTCGTAATACAGGGTAGAAGGGAGGGGATAGCGTGTTCGACGAAGAAATTGCGGCGCATGGGCCGCGGCTGTATGCCCTGTGCCTGCGGCTGTGCCGCAACCGGTGGGATGCAGACGATCTGTACCAGGACACCTGGTACAAAGCGCTGCGCGCTTACAAAAAGTACGACAGCAGCCGCCCTTTTGCCGCTTGGTTGACCACCATTTGCGTCAACACCTACCGCGACCAGTACCGGCGGAAGAAATGGCGTGAATGGCTGCACTTGGACGATGCCGCGCTGGAACGGGTTGCTGCCCCGCCCGACGATCCCCATGCAGCGGTGCGGCAGGCGGTGGACGCGCTGCCCGAGCCGCTGCGGTTGGCGGTGACGCTATATTATTTTGCCGGCTGCGACGTCGCCCAGACCGCCCAGGCGCTGGGCGTAGCAGAGGGGACGGTCAAATCCCGCCTGGCCCGTGCGCGGGCCAAACTGAAAGGAGTGCTGCAAGACGATGGAGGATAAATTGCGGGAGGCGATGGCCTTTCCGCCGGTTGTGCCGCCGCGGGTGACCGAGCAGAGCCTGCGCGAACGCGCGGCGCGCAAGCGGACAAAGCTGCAAATCCAACTGCTGAGCCTGCTGAGCTTTGTGTGGACCGGCTTGCTGGCCTGCCTGGCGTGGGTGTATCTGCCGGTCGCGCCTGTGTACAGCCTGGCAGTTGCGGCGGTGCTGGCGGTAGGGGTGCCGGTCTGCGGCGGCCTGACCGCGCTGGCGCTGCACCATGAAAGACGAAAGGAGAGAAAACGGATATGATGCTTTCGACAAGTGTAGGCCTGTGGGCCTTGGTGTTGCTGTTTTTTTGCCTGATTGCGCTGGGCGCTGTGCTGGTGCTGGCGGTTTGGGCGATTGTGCGCCGTAGCAGGCGGCAAACCTGCCCGGCCTGTGGCAAGCCGCTCCAGCCGCAATACACAGTATGCCCCTACTGCGGGGCGCCGGTGAAGAGGAGGGAGGAAAAATGATGCTTGCCAGTCTATCGGTTTTGATTGTGCTGCTGTTTGTATGCGGCATTCCGCTGCTCATCGGCGTGCTGGTCTACCGGGATGCTGCCGCGCGCGGCATGGAGCCGCTGCTGTGGGCGCTGGTGGCCGCGCTGGTGCCGTCGTTCATCGGCCTGATCGTCTATTTGATCGTGCGCAGCAACCATGCGGCGGCGGTCTGCGCCCGGTGCGGCGCGCCCGTACAGGAGGGGTTTGTGTGCTGCCCGTCCTGCGGCGCCCAGCTCCAATACACCTGCCCGTCCTGTGGCAAGCCGGTGGAGGACGGCTGGCGGTTGTGCGCCTATTGCGGTGCGGAACTGCCGTCCGACCGGCCGCAGGCCGTGCGCAGCCGCACGGGTTCGCTCAAGGGGCTGTGGATTGTTTTGCTGCTGATCGTTGTGATGGTCGTGTTTGTGGCGGCCGTGATTTTGCTGGCTATGGTGTCCTATGTCACCATCGGCACCGAGGTGACCACGCAGACGGTTGCCGCCGCCTATGCCGCTGCCTGAAACCGATACAAAAACCGTTGTCCTTTTGCGGGCTTTTGGCCCCAAAGGACAACGGTTTTTTGCTTTAACGTGAAAATCCCGGAACCGCAGGGGGCTGCTTGGCTCCGGGATGGATCGATGTGCGGCAGCTTTTAGAGATTTTCCTTGAGGAAAGCCTCCATTGCAGCGGCAGCGGCCTCTTCGTCAGGGCCTTCAACGGTAACGGTCAGCTCGGTGCCGTGCTTTGCGCCCAGGCCCATGACCGCCATCATACGCTTGGCGTTGGCCTTTTTGGCCGGGGTGGCCAGGGTGATCTCGCTCTGGAAGGGCGCAGCCGCCTTGACCAGCAGGCCAGCCGGGCGGGCATGGATGCCGAGTGCGTCCGTAATCGTGTAGGTAAATGTCTTCATGGGAATTCATCCTTTCTGGATTTATTGAAGTGCTAAAAGGGGACTGTTTTTAGTATACCATGTTTTTGGGAAAATGCACAGACCAATTGTATCAAAACGTAAATTTTTGATAGCGTTCTGGGTCGTAGCCGGTGGCCTGCTGCATCCGTTCGACAAGCGACAGCCCCTGGGCATGGATTTCATCCAGCCCCTGCTGGGATACGACCTCGCCCCGGTGCAGGATGATGGCTTCGTCGAGAAAGCGTTCGATCTCCTCGACCTGGTGGGTGGACAGCAGGATGGTTTCTTCTCCGTGCAGGCTGGAGGCCATGAGCTTGAGGAAATCCCGCCGGGTGAAGATGTCCTTGCCCAAAAAGGGTTCGTCCATGAAGATATATTTCGCGCCCTTGGAAAACCCGGCGGCCACCTCCAGTTTGGCCTGCTGCCCCTTGGAAAAGGTGCGGATAGGGGTGTGTTCGGGCAGCTCGAAGAACTCCAGCAGGGTCTTGTAGCGCGCGGACAGGAAGTGCGGGAAAAAATCGGCCAGGAAATCGCCGAATGCGGCGGGCGTCATAAAGCCGAACCAGCTGCCCTCCTCGGTGATGAAGGCCATTTCGGCGTATTTTTCGCGGGGTGTGCAGCCGTCGATGCGGATTTGCCCGCCGTATGCGGTCACGCCGGTCAATGCCTTGAGCAGGGTGGTTTTGCCGGCGCCGTTTTCGCCGAGCAGGCCGACGATGCGGCTGTCCTCGATGGTGAGCGACGGGATGCGCAGCGCGCGGGTGGAGCCGTAGTATTTGGTCAGGTCGGTCAGCGAAATCATGGGGTTCCCTCCTTCTGGAAGTTGAGTAGGCGGCGCGTACCGGGTTGCAGCAAGAGGGTCGGGTCCGGAGACTGCATGGAAAACGACCGTTTGGAATCGTCGCCGCCAAAGGTAGCCAGCCGGCCGCGGTAGACCGCCTGCCCGTCCGACCACACGGTCAGGGTATAGCCCAAGTCCAGCGGGATGTAGACGCTATTGGGATCTGGGCCGCGGCACAGGTCTTGGTAGCTGGCGCAGATGCTGAGCCACCGGCCGTCCGACGGAAAGGCGGCCAGCGGATGGGTCGCGCGTATGAAATCGGGCAGGGTCTCCGGCAGGGCGGATTGGGTCTCGGATTGGCGCAGCGCGGCCTCCTCGGCCCAGCTGTTGCCGGTCAAGGTCAGCGTGCGCCCGGAAAGGGTGTAGGATTGCACCGGGCAGCGGCCGTTTGCGGCCTCCAAGTCGGCCAGCTGGAAGGATAGAGTAAACCTGTCCAGCTGGGCGGGGTCGCCGGAAAGATGGACAAGGGACACCTCGGGCGTGTGCCGTTGGACGGCCAATGCACCGGCGCCTGCCGCCGCAACGGCGAGCACAAGCGCGAGCACGCAAAAGGCCGGATAGGCCCTATACCATCTGTGCAGCGGCGCAATGCAGCGTGGTAATCGTTTTTTCATGGAAAATCCCCCTTTCATATGCCGGCCTACACCAGCGTGCGCGACGCTTGGCAGGCGCGCACCGACCCGGCGAGCAGCAGCGCTTCCAGCGCCAGCGCCGCCAGCCCGGTATACGGCGTTCCGATGGACAGCCAGCCGACTTGCAGCCCGGCCAGCACCAGAAGGACGGCCCATACCCCCAATGCGGGCCGCCAGCGCCGGTGGGAGAGGGCCGCAGTGCCAGCGGCAGCGGGCAGCAGCAGCCGGGACAGCCACAGCGGCAGTTCGGCCAAATTCAGCGGCAACAGCGTCCGCAAAAATGCACTGCGCACAAAGGCGTAACTTAGCCCCTTGCGGATGCCAACTGGGGGATAGTCCCCATGCGCCAGCGCGTAGAATTCGTTTTGGTAGGTTTGGTAGGCGTGGCAAGCCACATATTGGGTGAGCAGGTACAGCGGATAGGCCGCGAAGGCGAGGACAAGCTGTACGCACAGCAGCAGCGCCAGCGCCGCCAGAAACGTGGCCGCCCACGCGAGCGGCAGCATCCAGGCCGGGCCGGGCAGCGTGAGCAGGGTGTAGATCGCGCGGGATGTGCCGGTTTCATCGGTCAGAAAGCCGTAGAGCACCCAGACAAACAGCACGAGTGCGGCCAGCGCAAAACAGGGGCCCCACCTGGCGGCGTCCAGCACGGTTTCATAGGGCGCCCAGGCGTGTGCGCTGTTGCATCCCTGGATGAGCAGCAACAGCAGTTCGCACCCGGCTAGCAGCAGGGCGGTCCAGCGCAGCGGGGTTTGGAACCGGCGCCAAAAATGCCGGCAGAGTTTCAGATAGGCGTTCATCGCTCACAGCCCCCTTTCATGTGCCGGTGAGGACGGCCTGCGCAAAGGTGAACGGGTACCCGGCGCGGAAAGATTGGTCGCTTAACAAGGTCTGGAGCGTGCCGCTGTACAGCATTTCCCCGTCCGCGCCATAGACCGACAGACTGAGTGTCATGTTGTCGCCGGACAGATGCCCCGGCCGGCCGTCCAGGGAGGGAAGCGTCGAGTTGTCCCAGTCCTGGCGGACCAGCAGCAGCCGGTCCGCCCGCCAAGCGGCCAGCACCACCTGGGGAAAGGATTCCTGGCTCATTTGTATCATGCATTGCAGCCCGCCGTCCAATCGCAGCGCGACCGTTTCGACGGCGAAAATTTCGTGGAGCGAACCGTCCTCCAGATGGGAAACCCGCGCGCCGGTAAAGCTGCCGGTCAGATAGGGGACCCCATTGGCGTCGGTGTTTTGATAGCACCAGTCGGTTTCCCAGACTAGGGTTTGGGGCATATCATTCGTGCGCGCGATGGGCAGAGCGAGGGAATCCACCAGGCTGCCGTCCGGCCGGAGCAGGTAAAATTGCAGCTCGTTTCCGACCTGGAACCCGGCGGCGACATAGGTGTCCCCGATGTTTTCGAGCAGCAGTAGGGTGCTGTCCGCGGCGGGGAAGGACAGCAGCGTTTGCGCTGCGCCATAGGTGCGCACCGCGTCGGGCGTGCTGCCGTTGTTCATGTCCACGATGGGCTCGGCCTCGGTGACGCGGAACAGGCTGCGCGTACCGGTGACGGTCACGTCGCCCCAGTCGTTGTACAACATTTCCGATTCCGGCGTGGGGACAAAGAAGGTGTATCCGGCGCACTGCACGCTCCGGACCGGGCAAGAAAAGGAGGCATAATCGGTTTTAGAAAAGCGGGCTGGGCCGACGGTCACGCCGTATAGGTTGGTTTGCCGCTCGGTCACCGCTTCGCCGCCAGATAGGGTGGGCGGTGTGATGGTGACATTCTCGGAATAGTAACCGATGGCGATGGACGCGCTGGGCGACTCCAGGTACAGGCCACTGTCGATGCAGAGTTGCCCTTCTGCGGGCGGCGCACCGTCGCCCTGCCTGGCGGCGGCGCGGGCCTGGACCGCTGCGGCGGAAAGCGAGGCGGTGAGGTAGATTTTCGCCCGGTCGGTCGAGCAGATGTAGCCGTCCAGCGCGTGGTCGGGTTGCGAAAAGGAGATGGTGGGCAAAAAGCCCGGCTGGGTGGACGTGTGCGCATCGGCGGTTACCTCCAGCAGGGGCGCGCCGGCGGACAGGGGGTCAACGTCCAGAAGAGGGGTATCCGCGCCCTCTGCGCTGCGGTCGTAGCGCACCTGGGCGGATACCACACCATCCTGGATGTGCAGGTCCTGCTTGAGCAGTTCGGTCTGCAAGGTGAGCGTGAGCGGGAAGGGGTCCAGCGCGGCACGGTCGCCCGTTTGATCGGTTAGGCCGTGGGGCAGCGTTTGCGAGCTGCCGGATATCCAGACGCCCAGCGCGGCATAGCAGCCAATCAGCACCGCCAGCACGAGCGGGAGCACAAGTTTTGCACGTTTCATGGGTCAAACCCTCCCTTCGGTCAGACCGCCGGTTGGCGGTAGGCCAGATAGACCGCCCAGCCCAGCGCGCCCAGGCCGGCGGCCAGAAACAGGACGCCAAATACGCCTACGGACGGGGAGAGGGCGGTGCCTATTTGCAGCGACGTGAACAGGATGCACAGCAGCACAACCGCCGTGCCCCGGACAAAGGGCGACAGCGCCAGCAGGCCGGACAGCAGCGCTACAAAGCCAAGCGAATAGAGCAGCGCCGTGCCCGAGCAGGGCAGGGCCAGGCACCCGGCCGGCGATTGCACAAAGGCCAAATAGAGGTCGCTGGGCACAAAGGGCAGCAGCGACGCCTGCTCCGCCCCGGCCAAGGCCACATAGGTTTCGGGCGCGTCGGCTTGCAAGGCGGATAGGGCGGCGCCCACCCCGGTGGGGATGCCCTGCTCCCATACCTGGTAGCCCACAAGCAGCACCGCGCATTCGCACACGAACAACAGCGCGATGCACAGCGCCATGCTGGCGAATAGCGCCAGCGGCAGAGCGGCGCGCGGCCCGGGCAGGGTCAGCAGGGTATACAGGGCCTTGCGCTTGCCGAAAAAGGCGGACAGCACCCATACCACGGCCGACAGGCACAGCAGCGCCAGCGTGTGCTGGAAAAATTGGCTCAAATGCGGCGTATCCATGCGGTCGTAGGCCATGCTCTGGTAGGTGGAAGCCGCGTAAGCCGGCTGCCGCACGGCGTAAAACAGCCACAAAAGCTGCGCCGCCGCCCCGATGCCGGCCGATAGGAGGGCGAACCATTTGAAATACCGAAAGAAAAAGCAGGTCAGTTTATACCAGTGTGCCATAGCGGCCCCTCCTTTGTGTATGAGTCAAGTGGTACATGGTGGACAAAAAAATCAAAGGGTTTCCCAGGTTTCACCGATCAGGGACAGCACACGCGGCAGGGTCAGGCCGGTCTGCTTGGCCTCGCGGACGAATTGCTCGACCATGCCGCGGGTGAGTTCCTCGTCGATGTGCGCGAGCAGGCCGTCGGGCAGGCAGATTTCGCTGCCGGCGTTGCCATTGGTGCGCACATAGCCCTGTTCTTCCATCAGGCGGAAGGCCTTTTGCACGGTGTTCAGGTTGACGCCCAGGGTGGCGGCAATCTCCCGCCGGGAGGGCAGGGCGTCCCCGGCCCGGGCGGTGCGCTGAAAAATTTGCCGCTTGACGTGGGCGGCAATCTGCTGATAGACCGGCTCCCGGCAGGTGAGCGCCAAATCGTGAAAGGTGACCACCGAGCCTTCCTCCCTTCTGCGATGCCGTTCTTTGAGTGTATTATAGCACTCATACATACGTCCGTCAAGCGGGCGCGAAAAAATTGGGCAGACCGCTTGACAGTGCGTATATATTGTGTATAATAGGTATATACAATAATCACGCAGGAGCGGTACCCTCCGCGTGCATCAGAGGAGGTGCGCCTTGAATATTCTGATTTCCAACACCGGCGGCAGCCCAATCTATGAGCAGATCGCCGAGCAGATCAAGGCCATGATCATTTCCGGGCAGCTGGCGGCCGACGCGCCCTTGCCCTCGATGCGGCTGCTGGCCAAGGAGCTGCGCGTCAGCCTGATTACGACCAAGCGGGCCTACGAGGAGCTGGAGCGGGAGGGCTACATCCGCACGGTGACCGGCAAAGGCAGTTTTGTCGCCGGGCTGAGCAGCGAACACATCCGCGAAGAGCAGCTCCGGCAGATCGAAGAGAGCCTACGCGCCGCCGTACAGCGGGCAAAGCTGAGTGGTATTTCGCTACAAGAACTGCAAGAGCTGCTGAGCCTACTTTTTGAGGAGGATTCCCAATGAATGCACTTGAAATCAAACAACTGACCAAGCGTTTCGATAAATTCACCCTGGACGGGATCTCGTTTGCCCTGCCGATGGGCGCAGTGATGGGCCTGATCGGCGAAAACGGGGCGGGTAAATCCACCACCATCAAGCTGTTGCTCGGCCTGCTTCGGCCGGACGCGGGCCAAATCTCCATTTTGGGTATGGACCCCCGAAAAGAAGAGCTGGCGGTCAAGCGGCGGCTGGGCGTGGTCAGCGAAGCGACCATACTGCCCGCCTCGTACCGGGTGCGCGACGCCGGGCGGGTGCTTTCCACCGCCTACCCGGCGTGGAACGATGAGCAGTTTTACGGCTATCTGCACACCTTTGGCATCGACCCGTCCAAAAACTGCAAGGACCTGTCCAAGGGGATGCGCATGAAGCTGTCCATCGCCTGCGCCCTGTGCCACGACGCCGACCTGCTCATCCTCGACGAGCCGACCTCGGGGCTGGACCCGATCGTGCGCGACGAGGTGCTGGACATCCTGCGCGACTTCATGCAGGACGAACGGCATTCCATCCTGCTCTCCTCGCACATCACGAGTGACCTGGAGAAGATTGCCGACTATATCACCTTCCTGCACGCGGGCAAGGTGCGGCTGAGCGCCTCCATTCTGGACATCGATGCATCCTATGGGATGCTGCGCTGCGCCCCGGACATGGTGCAGGATTTCGCGCCCGGCGCCATCTACGCCATGCGGCGCGACCAATTCGGCGTGGAAGCGCTGGTTGACCCGCGCAGGCTGCCCGCCGGGCTGACCGCCGAACCGGCTTCCATCGACCAGATCATGCTGTTTTTAACCCGCCACGCGGTGCAATAAAAGGAGGAAATGAAGATGCTTGCCTCGTTTCGAAGTGATTTTTACCTGCTCAAGAGCTATTTAAAGACCATATGGGGTGTATTCCTCCTGCTGATGGTCTTTGCGGTTATACAGCAGTCGGCCTATATGGCATATTTTTACCCGGTGTTCATGTCGATTTTTCTCCCGCTCAGCCTGTTTTCGCTCAGCGAGCAGTCGGGCTGGGAAGCCATGCTGCTCTCGGCCCCGGTGACCCGCAGCGGGATTGTCCGCGGGCGCTACCTGCTCTGCGCAGCCATTGGGGGGATCACCGTGCTGTTCGGCTTTGTGGGTGCGCTGGCCGCCGAGCGTGGGGCCCTGGACACCCCACTGCACGGCTTGTTCATCGCGCTGTCCTTTGAACTGCTGCTCGGCGCGATTGTGCTGCCGGTGGTCTACCGGTTCGGGCCCACCCGGGCGCGGTTTGTCATCATGGCGATCTGTATCATTCCGGCGCTGGTCACGCCGCTGCTCATGCAGGGGCTGGAAAACAACCAGGCCGAGGTGGAGCGCCTGCTGGCGCGCCTGACCGAACTGCCCTGCCTGCTGCTGTTTTTGGTGCTCTGCGCGGCGCTGTACGCGGTCTCGATGGCCATTTCCAGTGCTATTTACCGCCGTAAGGAATTCTAAAAGGGGGGCTGGGATGAAAACCGCACTGTTTAGCGATCTGTACGCCCTGCGCGCGCATGGGAAATTTTATGCAGGGTATGCGCTGATTTTGGTGTTCGCGACCCTTGCGACTCGGTCGGTCTATATGGCCTATTATCTGCCCTGCTTTGCAGTGGCGGTCGCCCCGTTCACGCTGTTCCCGCAAAAAGAGCAGAATGGCTGGGAACAGATGCTGCTGTCCATGCCTGTGCTGCGGTGGCAGGTCGTCGCGGCCCGGTACAGCATCCTGGGTGGCATCACCATGATCGGTCTGCTGTTTTCCGGGGTGCTGGCCGCCGTGCAGGGCGGGCAACCGGCCCATGTGCTGCCGCTGTGCTTTGCGCTGACGATGCTGCTGCTGGCCATCCTGCTGCCGGTGCTCTTCCGATGGGGGCCGGTTGTGGCGCAGTTCCTGTTTTTCGGGTTCTTCCTTGTGTTGTTTGCGCTGGTGAGCCTGCTCCAGCGCTTTGGGGATACGGTCACCGGTGTGCTGCAGGCGCCGGGGGTTTCCTGTGCGCTGCTGCTGGCAGGTGTGGCGCTGCTGGGCGTATCGTACCGGGTTTCCTGTGCGCTGTACCGCGCGAAGGAGTTTTAAAGCGGTTTGCCAAAGGAAGCGGAATTTGCTATAATGGGAATACCGCGGGCGGGCTTGCCCAGGGAAGAACACAAAAAGAGGTGCGTCAACCATGAAAATCGATGGGAATGAGCTGGCAATCCGCCAAAACGAGCTGGACCAGCAGGGCCGCAAGCAGGAGGCCTATGAAATGAAGATGGAGTTTTTACGCCAGGTGCGCGAGAGCGGCGACCACTGCCCATGCAAGGAAGCGTGCGTACACCATGGCAACTGCTTTGAATGCGTGACCGTCCACCGTGGCCACCGCGACCATCTACCCATGTGCCTGTGGGACATGGTCAACGAGCGCATCGCGGCGCTGTCCCACATGACCGAAGGGTCGCTGTACGCCTATGAGCGTGGCCAGGCGGCCGGCTGCGCCGGGTGCAAGGCCGAATGCACGGGGGAAACCACATGAACCGGACAGATGAACAGATCATCCAGGGCGTATTGGATGAATTTATGCAGATTTGCGCCATTCCCCACGGGTCGGGGCAGGAGAAGCAGCTGGCCGATATGCTGCAAGCGCGTTTGCAGCGCCTGGGCGCGGCGGTCCGGCGCGACGGGCTGCACAACCTGTGGGCCAGCTTGCCTGCCAGCCCGGGCTGTCCGGACCAGCCGGTGATCGCCCTGCAAGCGCACCTGGACATGGTGTGCGCGGGGGACATGACCGGCGGCGTCCAACCGGTCCGGCAGGCCGGCGGCTGGCTGAGCACGGGCGGCAAGAGCACGCTGGGCGCCGACTGTGGCGCCGGAATGGCGCTGATCCTGTGGCTGCTGGAGCAGGATTTGCCCCATCCACCGCTGCGGATTTTGCTGACCGCCCAGGAGGAGATCGGCATCAACGGCGCACGCGAGCTCCCGGCCGAGAGCGTGCAAGGGGTGCGCGACCTGATCAACCTGGACGGCTTTGCGCTCTCGCGCATCTTGGCCGGGGCCGCGGGCGGCTTGCGTGAGCAGTATGCCCGCCCGCTGGCACTTGTCCCGGCCCCGGCCGGCAAGGCCTACCGGGTGGCGCTGTCCGGCTTGTCGGGCGGGCACTCGGGCTTTGACATCGGCGAAAAACGCGGCAATGCCATCCTGTGGCTGGGCGCGCTGCTGCGCAAGCTGCAAACCCGGATGCCGTTTGCCATCGGGTCATTCACGGGCGGTCATGCCTTCAACGCCATCCCCTACGACAGCGAAGCGGTGATTGTCACCGGCTCCGCCGCCGAAGAGCCGCTCCGGGAATTTGCCCAGGAGCTGTTTGCCAAGTATCACGCCACAGATCCAAACGCACAGCTGACCGTTCAGCCGTGCGCCGCGCCCGCACAGGTGTGGAGCGGGGCGGATATGGGCTGCCTGCTCACGATGCTGGGCGGCTTTGCCGACGGGGTGTATCAGCGCGGCGCGGACGGACAGGTGCGCGATTCGTCCAGCCTGGGCCGCGTCTACGAGGCCGACGGTCAAATTTTCCTGGACGCGATGATCCGCTTCATGGACCCGGCCGCCGAAGCCGCCTTGCGCCAGAGCCACAGCTTGGTGGCTGCAAGCTGCGGCTTTGCCTGCGTACACAGCACCCGCTACCCGGTGTGGGAAGAAAAGCAAGACAGCCCCCTGATCGGGCAAATGCAGGCGCTGCACCGGCAGTATACCGGGGAGCAAGCGCAGGTGGTGTGCCAGCACGTCGGGCTGGAGCTGTCCTATTTTTGCGAGAAAAACCCAGCAATGCAGTGCGTCAGCCTGGGCATGGACATTGAGGGCTGCCATTCCCCGGCTGAGCGCTGGCGTCTGGACAGCATCCCGCCGCTTGCGCGGATGCTGGCAGCCTACCTGGAAGGCGCCGCGGATGCAGCAAAGGCGCCGTAACAAGCCGCGCATGAAAAAAGGCTCCGAAGCCGCTGGGAAACCGCGGTTTGGGAGCCTTTGCGCTGGGGGTTAGAACGAAGGGAGCTGGGCGAACACCTCGCCGATGGGGGCGTGGATAACCAGGTCGGCGCGGCGGTCGGCCGGGGTCTGGTCCTTGTTGACGAGCACCAGCTTGTTACCGGTGTAGTAGTCGATCAGGCCGGCTGCCGGATAAACGGCCAGCGAGGTGCCACCAATAATCAGGATATCTGCCTGGGAGATGAATTCCACACTGCGGCGCAGGGTATTGCTGTCCAGGCTTTCCTCGTAGAGCACGACGTCGGGCTTGACGGTGCCGCCGCACGGGCAGGTGGGGATACCCTGGCTGTCGCGCATGAATTCGGGCGGGAAGGACCGATGGCAGCGCATGCAGTAGTTGCGGTGGATGGAGCCATGCAGCTCAAGCACCTCTTGGGAACCGGCTGCCTGGTGCAGCCCGTCGATATTCTGGGTGATCACGGCCCGCACCTTGCCCGCCCGCTCGAGCTCGGCGAGCTTTTGGTGGGCGGCATTGGGCTTGGCCGTCAGGCAGAGCATCTTGTCGCGGTAAAAACGGTAAAACTCGGCCGTCTGCCGCATGAAAAAAGTGTGCGACAGGATGGTTTCGGGCGGGAAATCATACTTCTGGTTGTACAGCCCGTCCACGGACCGGAAATCGGGCACGCCGGATTCAGTGCTGCATCCTGCGCCGCCGAAAAAGACGATGTTGTCCGATGCTGTCACCCACTGTTTGAGGGTTTGAATTTCGGTTGTCATAAGCGCACCTCCCATGTTTGCGGTTATTCGACGAAGGTGACCGTGCCTTCCTTGCGGGGCTTGGCCGGGGTGGGCTGGTCGGTGTAGCCGACCGCGGCCGATGCGATGACGATATGGTCCTCCGGCACGCCCAGGGCGGTCAGCGCAGCGCGCACATCGGGCTCATCGCAGGCGTCGCGGATCTGGTTGATCCAGCAGGCGCCCAGGCCCAGGTCCTCGGCGGCGAGCAGCAGGTTTTCCATGGCGGCAGAACCGTCCAGATAGGCGTGATATTCGCCGCGCTGATAGGAAATAATAATGTGTACCGGTGCGCCGTAAAAATTGTAGTCGGCGCCGCGGCCGGTTGCCTGGGCGACTGTGGCGGCCAATGCGCGCGATTTTTCCGCGTTGTAGAGCACGGTGAAGTGCCAAAGCTGCTTGCCCATGCCGCTGGGCGCCCACTGCGCAGCCTCGACAAGCTGTTCAATCTGTGCGCGCGGGGGCAGCTTGCCGGGCACAAAAGAGCGGGTTGGGCGGCGGGATTTGATAATGTCCATCAGTTCACGCATAAAAAATCCTCCTTGGGGCGATTGACGCAGCCTGGACAGGCAGCCCCTGTTTTATTTGCTTATAGTATAGCCTGAAACCGGCATTTTTTCAAGCAAGACGCACAAAAATGGGACGATGCAAAAAGAGAGATAGCGAAGAGGGGACAAATATGGTATAATACTTGATGGTTACAGATTCAGAAACATGATGGAGGCAAGAGAAAGGCAACATGATTACGGTTACCAATGTCAGCGTAAACTTTACAGGGGAACCCCTGTTTAAGGACGTCAACCTGAAATTCACCGAGGGCAACTGCTATGGCGTGATCGGCGCGAATGGGGCAGGCAAGTCCACCTTTTTAAAGCTGCTTTCCGGCGAGCTCGATTCGACCACGGGCGAAATTTCCATCAAGCCCGGCCTGCGCATGTCGGTGCTCGGGCAGGACCACTTCGCGTACGACGAGTTCACCGTGCTCGATACCATTTTGCAGGGCAACCCGCGCCTGTATGAGATCATTCAGGAAAAAGACGCCCTGTACGCCAAAGACCCCTTCACCGAGGAGGACGGCAACCGCGCGGCTGACTTGGAGGCCGAATTCGCCGAGATGGACGGCTGGAACGCCGACACCGAGGCCGCCCAGCTGCTCGAAGGGCTGGGGCTGGACGGCGAAGCCGCGCTCTACCGCCCCATGCGCTCCATGCAGGACACCGACAAGGTCAAGATCCTGCTGGCCCAGGCGCTGTTTGGGCACCCGGACATCCTGCTGCTCGACGAGCCCACCAACCACCTGGATGTGGACGCCATCCACTGGCTGGAGGACTTCCTGATGGAGTTCCCCGGCACGGTCATCGTGGTCTCCCACGACCGCCACTTCCTCAACAACGTCTGCACCCACATCGTGGACATCGACTACGGCCAGGTCAAGCTGTATGTGGGCAACTACGAATTTTGGTATGAATCCTCGCAGCTGGTGCAGCGCATGATCCGCGACCAAAACCGCAAAAATGAGGAGAAAATCAAGGAGTTGCAGACCTTTATCCAGCGCTTTTCGGCCAACAAATCCAAGTCCCGCCAGGCGACCAGCCGCCGCAAGCTCATCGACAAGCTGACCGTGGAGGAGCTGCCTGCTTCGTCCCGCCGCTACCCGTGGGTGGGCTTTACCATGGACCGGGAGGCCGGCAAGGATATCTTAGAGGTCAGCGGCATTTCCAAGACAATCGGCGGCGAAAAGCTGCTGAACAACGTGTCCTTCATCGTGAAAAAAGGGGACAAGATCGGCTTCATCGCGGAGAACGAGCGGGCGGCCACCTGCCTGTTCCAAATCCTGATGGGCGAACTCGAGCCCGACGAAGGCAGCTTCAAGTGGGGGGTATCGACCTCGCAGTCCTACTTCCCCAAGGACAACAACGCCTTCTTTGACGGCCATACCGAGAATATGCTCGATTGGCTGGCGCCCTATTCGCGCACCGATACCTTGGAATCGACGCTGCGCGGCTTTTTGGGCCGGATGCTGTTTTCGGGCAACGACGTGTACAAGCCGGTCAACGTGCTCTCGGGCGGCGAAAAGGTGCGTATGATGCTGTCGCGGATGATGCTGTTTGGCTCCAACGTGCTGGTCATCGACCAACCCACCAACCATCTGGATTTGGAATCCATTACAGCCGTCAACAACGGCGTGCGCGATTTTAAGGGCAACGTGCTGCTGTCCACCCACGACCATGAGTTCATGCAGACCATCGCCAACCGCATCATCGAGCTGCGCGAGGACGGCGTGCTGGACAAGGAATGCACCTACGACGAATTTTTGGAGTTCCGCGCCCAGCGCCTGGGCAAAAAATAACCGTGCGGCAACGGCTACGGCTGCTTTTGTGGGTGTGCCTAGTGTGCGGCGGGACCGGGCTGCTGCTGACCTGGACCGGGGTGCATTGCCCCATCCGGTACCTGACCGGCATCCCCTGCCCGGGCTGCGGGATGACGCGCGCGTGCTTGACGCTGGCGTTCGGCCCCGGCGGGCTGGGCGACCGGCTGGTGCGCGCCTTTCAGTACCATCCGCTGGTGTTTGTGATCCCGCCGCTGCTACTGTATGCTATTTTTGGAAAGTGGCCGCTGTTTGGCGGCAAAAAACAGACAATCGCCGTCGTCTGCGGGGTGTGCGCGCTGATGCTGCTGGTGTATGTCGCGCGGCTGGCGCTGGGCAACCGGTTTTTATGGGGCGCAGGACCGGCATGAGCGCGCCAGCCGGCCGCCGCGCTTCACCAAAGTAGGAGGGTGTTGCATTTTGTCAAAAACCGAAAAAATCCAGTGTCCGCACTGCAAGAACCAGAGCGAACGCACGCCGCTCACGGCCATCAATGTCGCGCGCACGCCCGAAATGCGCGCCAAGGTGCAGGATCTGTCCTGTTTCCGCTGGCGCTGCCCGGTGTGCGGCACAACCATGCTCGTGCAGGACGACTGCCTGTACCACGACCTGGAGAATCAGTTCATGGTGTGGCTGTGCGCGGAAAAACCGGCCCCGGCCGATTTGGCCCCCTTGACCGAATACACCCTGCGGTGGACGGTCGATTTCAACGCGTTCCGCGAGAAGATCAATGTTCTGGAGCGGGGGCTGGACGACCGTGCGGTGGAGATGATGAAGTATTTGCTGCTGGCCCAGCTGCAACGAGATTTGGACGTGGTCGAGCTCCTCTTCCACGACTTGGACGAGCGCACTGGGGCTTTCCGCTTTGCCGCCGTCCTGTCCGACGGGGTCGAGCAGTATGTCGCCATGCCGGGCGCGACCTATCAGCGGCTGCGGCAGGATGTGGAAGAGCGTCTGTTCACATCTGGCCGCGATTTTTTGAAGATCGACCTGGAATGGGCGCGGGACGCCCTGGCGCTGCTGCACGAAGCCGCCGGCGGCTGACCGGATGACGCAAAAACGCCGCCCGTTATAGCTCGGGCGGCGTGTGCGGTTTTCAGTTCCAGATCAGCTGGCACAGGATGCCGCCCAGCGACGCGATGACCCAGGTCGCGGCGATGACCGGGAAGGCGCGCTTGCGGCTGGATTTTTCCCGCAGCAAAATCATATAGCCGAATCCCGCGCCGGTGGACAGCCCGGCGACCAGGCCGCCAAAGCCGATGGCGCCCGACAGATAGAGCTGGGTCAGCAGCACAGAGATGGCACAGCTGGGGATCAGGCCGATGCACGCACACAGAACCGGCTGTAACAGGCTGCCGCCCAGCAGGAAAGACGAAATGGCGTCCTCGCCCACCAGCTCGACGGCCAGGTTGATCACCACCATCACGCCCAGCAGGAACAGGCAGGTTTGCACGGTGCGCAGCACGATGGACAGCAACGCCGGACGGCCGCAGCAATGGTCGCCATGGTGGCTGATGTCCAGATCGACCGGGTTGGATTGGGCCTGCCGGGCACGGTGGAAAACCGTCCATTGCAGGAGATAGCCGCCCACAATTGCAACCGCTAGTTTGACGGCAAACAGCTGCACCGCCTGCCCGGTTGCGCCTGCCGAAAGCAGCAGGGGAAGGGCTTCGTCTGAGGTGGCCAAAAAGACTGCCACCAGCGTCGCCGGCGAAAGGAAGCCTTCTGCAAATAGAGCGGAAGCAGCCGCAGAAAAGCCGCACTGCGGAATACTGCCCGCTAGCGCGCCGATAACCGGCCCCACGCGTTGGGCTTTCTCCATCAGCCCGGGGGCAGCGCGCATTTTATGTTCCAGCCAATAGAGGACGGCATACACAATAAGCAGAATGGGTGCGCTTTTTACCACGTCTTCAAGCGAATGGGTCAGCGCATGGAGTAAAATATGTGCCATGGGGATTTCTCCTTCACATAGTGGGAATGGTTCTCATTATATCATTCCTTGCCTGCGAATGCAAGTGCATCCCTGCGAAAAAAATGAATAGGAAGATTGGTATGAAATTTAGTGATTTTCAAATAGATCCCTCCATCCTGCGCGCACTGCGCGAGGTTGGGTATGAAACGCCCACGCCGATCCAGGCCCAAGCCATCCCACAGATTTTGCAGGGGCGGGATTTAATCGGCTGCGCACAGACCGGCACAGGCAAAACGGCTGCCTTTTCCTTGCCGATTTTGCAGCGCATGGGCAAGCCTGTATCCGGGCAGGACCGGCCGGTGCGCGCGCTGATTTTGACCCCAACGCGCGAACTGGCCCTGCAAATTTATGAAAATATCTGCCAATATGGCCGCTATACTGGCCGGGTTGCAACCGTGATCTATGGGGGTGTGTCCCAGGTGCCGCAGGTCGAGGCGCTCGCGCGCGGCGCTGACATCCTAGTTGCCACCCCTGGCCGCCTGTGGGATCTGATGGGGCAGAAGTTAGCCGACATCAGCCGGGTGGAGTGCTTTGTCTTAGATGAGGCCGACCGGATGCTGGACATGGGGTTTTTGCCCGATGTCAAGCGCATTTTGGGAAAATTACCGAGAAAACGTCAGACACTGCTGTTTTCGGCCACAATGCCGCCGGAAATTGAAAGTCTGGCCAAGAGTATCTTGCGCCGGCCGGTGCAGGTATCGGTCGCGCCGGCGGCGACACCAGTAGAAACCATTGCGCAAGGGATTTATTTTGCAGAAAAGATGGAAAAGCGTGTACTGCTGCAAGAAGTGCTGCGGGAGCGCAATCTGCCACAGACGCTGGTCTTTTCCCGCACCAAGCACGGCGCTGACCGCATCACCCGTGAGCTGAACCGGGCAGGCATCCCGGCGCGCGCTTTGCATGGCGATAAATCCCAAGGCGCACGGCAGACCGCCCTCAAGCTGTTTAAAGAGTGCAAGATTGCCGTGCTGGTGGCGACTGATATCGCTGCGCGTGGGCTAGATATCTCCGAGCTGCCATTGGTGATCAACTTTGACTTGCCCAACCTCCCGGAAACCTATGTGCACCGCATCGGGCGCACCGGCCGCGCGGGGATGAGTGGGACGGCGTTGTCCTTTTGCGCTGCAGATGAGGAACCCTATTTGCGCGAAATTGAGGCCCTTATCCGCATGAGTTTACCGGTTTTGCCCTGGCCCGAACGTCTGGCCCAGGCAGAAGAGAAAAAGACCGCCAAGGCCAAGCCGGCACGTAAAAAGGCGGTTGTACAGTCTGCGGAAGGGGGCAAGCCGGCCAAGCAAGCCAGCCACCGTCCGGCAGCGCCGACTGTGGCGCTGGCTGAAAAGTACCCGAAACCCGCCAAACCGGCCGGCCGGAGCGCCAAAAATCGCCGCCGTTCAGGGGAGGATGAGCAGCGGGTGGATATTGCCAGCCCCCGGACAAACGAGCTGTCCGACGAAGCGGCTGCCCGTGTACGCGCTAAGATTCAGCAAAAGCTGGCCGAACGTGCCGCAGCCCGTCAGCAGCAGACCAAGGCGGAATCAGAGCCGAAGAAGGCGCGCCGGCCGGAAAAAGGAAGAAAAATTTCCAAACAGTCCTCGGACGATCTCGCCCCGCAGGTGCAGAAGACCCGCCGGCGTGCGTCGCGCCGCCGCCAAGGCAGTCGAAAATAAAAGAGTATTACGCAAAATCAATCAGCCCGGGGCGGAAAAGATGCCCCGGGCCTTCTGTGTTTTTATAAAGGAAATCGGCATTGGGACTGTACCCATACCGGATGCGCGGCAATGTGCCATGAAAAAATGTTGGACAGATGGAAAACTATGCTTTACAATGCAGCCGCTTATGCAGTATAATAGAACTATCCAAACATGTGTTTGATATGAGCGAACATAGCGGAGGAAATACCATGAAAAAACTAAGCGACAAGCAAGTCTACATCTTGGATTATATCCGTCAATTTACCACCGATCATGGCTATCCACCATCGGTGCGGGAAATTTGTGAAGAAGTGGGCCTGTCCTCCCCTTCTACGGTACATGCCCACTTGAAACGGCTGCGCGAGATGGGCTACCTGGACAAGACCGACCACAAGGGCCGCGCCTTATCGGTCCGCGGCGGTGTGGCCATGGTGGGCCAAGTACCGATCTTGGGTCGTGTGACGGCGGGTATGCCAGTGCTGGCCATTGAACAGATCGAAGGGTATGTGGCATACGAGGGTGCGAACCAGTATGGCCGGTACTTTGCCCTGCGCATCAGCGGTGAGTCCATGATTGGCGCCGGGATCATGGATGGCGATTTGATTATTGTACGGCGGCAGCAGACAGCCAGCTCGGGACAGATTGTCGTGGCGCTGATCGAGGACGAAGCCACCTGTAAACGCCTGTTGCTGCGCGACGGTGAGGTGTGGCTCATGCCGGAAAATCCAGCCTATCCGCCGATTGATGGCAGTGAGTGCTCGATTTTGGGGGTCGTAGTCGCCGTACAGCGGGAGTACAACGTGTAATGGAGGCATGGGACTGCCCGGTGCGCGCGGTACCCGGCTTTGGACCCAAGCGGAGTAAGATGCTGGAAAAATTGAATATCCGCACACTCAGCGATGCGCTGCGCTGCTATCCGCGTGGGTATGAGGACCGTACCAATGTGCTGCCCATTGCGCGGCTGCAAGCGGGCGAAAAGGCAGCGGTGCGCGCGGTGGTCGGCGTTGAGCCGTCCGTCCATCGGGTGCGCAAGGGACTGGAACTGACCAAGCTGCGCATCTTTGATGAATCGGGCGTATTGGAGTTGGTCTATTTCAACAACCGCTACGGGGCCGCCCAGCTGCGGCAAGGGCATGAATACATCTTTTATGGCCGGGTGGAGCATAGCGGCCGGGTGAAGGCCATGTATGCACCCTCCTACGAACCGGTCCAGCCCGAACAAACCGGCGGGCGGATTGTGCCCGTCTATCCCTTGACCGCCGGTTTGCGGCAAAGCGACTTGCTGCGCCTGACCGATGTGGCACTCTCGCGCAGCTCGGGGCAAATCGAAGACCCGTTGCCTACCGCATTGCGGGACAAATATGGTCTGCCTGACCTGGACAGTACCCTGCGGCAGATCCACCGGCCGGTAAGCCTAGCACAGACCGGTTTGGCGCGCCGCCGTCTGATGTTTGAAGAGCTGCTCCTGTTTAGCTGTGGTGTGCAGCGGCTGCGGCAGGCGCGCACCCAGGAAAAAGGGCTGACCTTTCCCGAGACCGGGCTGGACGGCTTTTGGCAGGCCATAGGCTTTTTGCCTACCCAGGCACAGCGCCGGGCTGTGGCCGACGTAGCGCAGGATGTGGCAGCCGGAAAACCGATGAACCGGTTGGTCCAGGGCGACGTGGGCTCGGGGAAAACCGTGGTTGCAGCGGCGCTGTGTATGCTAGCTGTGCAGAACGGGTGGCAGGCGGCCGTCATGGCGCCTACCGAAATCCTGGCGGCCCAACACACCGTTTGGCTGCAAAAAGTGTTCGCGCCATTGGGCGTTTCGGTGGTACAGATGACCGGTTCCATGACCGCGCGCGCCCATAATGCAGTGCAGCAAGCCATCTTGGATCGTACGGCGCAGATCGTCGTCGGGACCCATGCCTTGATTCAAGAAAAGGTGCAATTTGCGAATTTAGGTGCAATCGTCGTGGATGAGCAACACCGCTTTGGTGTGGCGCAGCGCACCGCTTTACGGCACAAGGGCCAAACACCGCACACGCTGGTTATGAGCGCTACCCCCATTCCGCGCACCCTGGCCCTGTTGCTGTACGGTGATTTGGACGTGTCCATTATCGATGAGCTGCCGCCGGGGCGCACGCCGGTCAAGACCTACGCAGTCGGTGAAGCCATGCGGCCGCGCATCCAGGCTTTCATGGAAAAGCAAATCGCGGCCGGTGGACAGGTGTATGTGGTCTGTCCACTGGTAGAAGAGGGTGAAAGTGGTCTGAAAAGCGCCGAAGCATACGCGCACACCCTGCAAAGCGCGCTGCCCGGCCGCCGCATTGGCGTGCTGCATGGACGGATGCGGCCGGACGCCAAGCGGCAAATGATGGCGCGGTTTTCCGGTGGCAATTTGGACGTGCTGGTGGCGACGACGGTCATTGAGGTGGGTGTCAATGTGCCCAATGCCAACCTGATGGTGGTGGAGGATGCCGACCGGTTTGGCCTGTCCCAGTTGCACCAGCTGCGCGGCCGGGTGGGCCGCGGCCGGCGGGAATCCTATTGCATCCTGTTCGGAGCGGACAAAGGACAAGCCGCCCAGGACCGCTTGCGGGTGCTCACACGCACCAATGACGGCTTTGAAATCGCGCGTGCCGACTTGGCCCAACGTGGGCCGGGCGAGTTTTTTGGCAAACGCCAACACGGTTTGCCGGCTTTTCAGACAGTGGACCCAACTGCCGAGCTAGCGCTGGTGCAATGCGCACAAAAAGAGGCAGAACAGCTCTATGCGCAAGACCCCACACTGGCCGCGTATCCGGCGCTGGCCGCGCGGGTAGAGGGGCTGTTTCGAGACGATTCTGTTCTAAATTAGAACAGAAAATATATTTTTAAAATAAAAAAAGTCAGGCATGCAGCCTGACTTTTTTATTTACCTGTGATAGCTCAGCTGCCCAGGCATCGAGAACAAGGTGCATAGCCTGCCGCTTGAGCGTCAGCCGCCGAAAGGAAGTACACACGGTTTTCCGCAGCGATGCGTCCGGCAAAGGTGCAGTCCTTCCGGTGGTATTTTTCGCCGGACACACTGGCGACAAAGTCGCCGTCGGTCAGCGGTTCGGGTTCCGGCTCGACAACCGACACCGCATACGCTGCGGAAGACGACCGGCCTGCCGCACACCGAACGATTGTTGTACCTGCGTGATAGGCAGTCAAACGGCAGGTGAGGCGGCCATTTTCAACCATGATGGGCTCCAGCTGGGCGACCTCGGGCGCGCTGCTCTTGGCCGAAAGGGAAGCAGCGTCGCCTGCCCCGTCAAACTGCACGGTTGCCTGCTGCCCGGCGGTCAGCTGGACAGGGACCGGCTGGACTGGTGTGAGGAGCCTGCTGGGCAGCAGGCACAAAGCGGCCAATCCGGCAGCGAGCAGCAGCGCGGGCAGCCAGGCCAGCGCAACCCGAAGCCGCGTGTGCATCAGTCGTTGTCGTTGCGCAGGAAGACCCGCCAGATGAGGTACAGATATGAGAAAATAAAGCCCAGGAAAATAAAGACGCGGAACCGCTTGAAGAACGAAGCGAACAGGGTACCCAGCCACAGCCCCAGGCTGAGCAGGCACACCTTGCACACGGCAAAATCAAAGGCGGAAAAGCCGCGTGCGCGATCGAGCAGGTATTGGACAAAATCGCTGGCGCGGCTGGACGCCGTACCGGCGTATTCGTAGGCAGTTTTGGCATAGGCGCGGGCGGCCTGGGTATAACCGCGCAGGGCTTCGGGGCGCAGGGCTTCGCTGAGATACTGTTTCATAGGTTTTCTCTCCTTTTTGAAAGATGGGGGGCCGGTTCGCCGTCCAAACGGCGTGCCGGCGGTTTCTTTTTGGCGCTGCTGCACGACAGGTGGCCCTCCGGACCAAACGCGCCCAAGCGGATATCCAGGCGATCGGCCAGGGCCTGCACGCTCGTGCAGCCGGTTTGGATGAGTGCCCTTTGCAGGATGAGCCCCGCCGCATGGGCGTCCGAACCAGCCTCGTGGTGGTTAAGGGCAATGCCGAGAAAGGCCGAGACTGTGTCCAGTTTGTGGTTGGGCAGGTCGGGCCACAGCTTCTGCGACAGCTTGACCGTGCACAGGTAGTGGCAGTGCGGCACCGGGATCTCGTAAAATTCCAGGCATTTGCGCAACACTGCGGTGTCGAACATAGCGTTGTGGCACACCAGCAGCTTGCCGGTCAAATCGGGCGACAGCGCCGGCCACAATTCACCGAAGGTGGGCGCATCCTTGAGCATGGACCGGCGGATGCCGTGGATCTTGACATTATACCAGTGAAAGGGGCCAACCGCATCCGGCGGACGGATCAAACGGACATACTGCCGTACCGGCTGGTTGTTTTCAAACACCGACACGCCGATCGAGCACGCGCTGGTGTAATAGGCGTTGCCGGTTTCAAAATCGATGGCGGTGTAGTTCATGGGGCTGCCTCGCTTCCACGCGCGCGCTCACGCAGGGCGCAGACGAACCGGTAAAACGGCGCCAGCTGCCGGAAGGATTCCAGCATGGGCTCGACGAACGACCCATCCCACAAGGGGGAAAAGTCCTCGGTTTCGCAAAATTGCAGGCCCAGGCTTTTGCGGTTGAGCCAGGGCTGGTAAGGCTCTGGCGCGTCTGGTACACGGGGCTTTTTGTAGAGCGGGCCATCCAGAAAGAACCGGTCCATGTGTCCAGCGGCGCGGAAGGCTTGCAAAAACAGCTTGTCCTCCCGCAAAATCATCTCGCGGGCGACGGCCATTTCGCCGGGCGCAAAGCCACCATAGCAGCCATAGCTCCAGCCGTCCGGCGAGACCTCCATGTAGTAAAAGGGGACCGATTCATACTGCGCCTTGGGCCGCCGGAAAAACAGCCACAGATTGGCGCGGTAGAGGGTTTTGTCCTTGGTATAGCGGGTGTCCCGCCGCACGCGGGCGACCATGCGCGAGGGGACGGTGACAAACAGCGGGTCGATTTCCAGCATGGCGGGCGTCATGCGGCGGCACAGCGCGTGGAAAGGTTCGATGACCCGCTGGCGGATCTCGGCTTTGTGGGCTTCGTAGAAGTCCCTGCTGTTCATCAGGCGGTTTTCGATGAGCAGGTCCAGGCCCTGCGGATCAAAACCGGTGAATGCAATTTCTTCTTTCATAGGGATTTGGATTCATCCTTCTTTGGAATACTACTCTTATTGTATCCTTTTTCGCCCTGCTTCGCAATAGCAACTTGAAAAACAAAGGTTTCCTTCGGGACGAAAATCGTGTATAATGGGTCTATCCCCTCGCTGGGGGCAGGGGCGGCTGGGCCGTCCCACAAAGATGAAAATAGGAGGCTGAACCGAATGAAGTACAAAGAAAAAATCCTCGCCATGCTCGATCAGGACGCGCGTCTGACCGCCGCACAGATGGCCCGGATGCTGGACGCACCCGAAGAGGAGGTCGCTTCCGAGATCGCAGCGCTCGAACGCGAAAAAGTGATTTTAGGATATAAAGCCATGATCAATTGGGACAAGGCTGACCAGGAGATGGTCACCGCCCAGATCGAAGTGCGTATCACCCCGCAAAAGGACATGGGCTTCGACGAGATCGCCCACCGCATCTGCTCCTATCCGCAGGTGCAAAGCGCCTATCTGATGTCGGGCGGGTTTGATTTGACCATCGTGCTGATGGGCAAGACACTGCGGGAGATCTCCCAGTTTGTTTCCGAGAACCTGGCGCCCATGGAGAGTGTGATCTCTACCTCGACCCACTTCATCCTGAAAAAATACAAGGACATGGGCGTGGCCTACGACCCGGAAGAAAACGATACAAGAGAGGTAATGATGTCATGGTGAGCTACGACCAGCTTTTGTCCGAGCGGGTCAAGATCGTAAAGCCATCGGGCATCCGCAAATTTTTCGATATCGTTGCGACCATGCAAGATGCCATCTCGCTGGGCGTGGGCGAACCGGATTTTGAAACGCCCTGGCAAATCCGCCGGGCGGGCATCTTGTCGCTGGAAAAGGGCAAGACCTTCTATACATCCAACTGGGGGCTGGCCGAATTGCGCCAGGCCATCGCTCAGCAGACCGAGCAAAAATACGGCGTACACTACGACCCGGCCAAAGAGGTGCTGGTCACGGTCGGCGGCAGCGAGGCCATCGACAACGCCATCCGCTCGTTCGTCGGCCCGGGGGATGAGGTGCTCATCCCCGAGCCCTCGTTTGTGTGCTACACCCCGCTGACCATTTTAGCAGGCGGCACGCCGGTTGCACTGCCGACCGTGGCCGAGGACGCCTTCAAACTCACCCCAGACCGGCTGCGCGCCGCCATCACGCCGCGCACCAAGATGCTTGTTCTGCCTTTCCCCAACAACCCCACCGGCGCGATCATGACTCGTGAGGAGCTGGAGGGCATCGCCGAAGTGCTGCGGGACACCAACATCCTGGTGCTCAGCGACGAAATTTACTGCGACCTGACCTACCAGGGCCGCCATACCTGCTTTGCGGAAATCGAAGGGATGCGCGAACGCACGGTTGTGGTCGGCGGATTTTCCAAATCCTACGCCATGACCGGCTGGCGTCTGGGCTGGGCCATGGGGCCCAAAGAACTGATGGCCCCGATTTGCAAGATCCACCAATTCGGCATCATGTCCGCGCCCACAACCGCTCAGTTTGCCGGCATCGAGGCCATCCGCACCGGCGATGACGATGTGCAGCGTATGCGTACCCAGTACGACCTGCGCCGCCGGTATCTGGTCGAAGAATTGCGTGACATGGGCTTGGATTGCTTTGAGCCGCTGGGTGCGTTCTATGTGTTCCCGTCGATCCGCTCGACCGGGCTGTCCAGCGAAGATTTTGCCAACCAGCTGTTGCAGGACCAGAAGGTCGCCGTCGTACCCGGCACCGCCTTTGGAGAAAGCGGGGAAGGGCATGTGCGCATTTCCTATTCCTATTCCATGGCCCACCTGCGCGAAGCCATGGACCGGATGCGCAAATTCCTCAAAAAACTGTAAATAGGAGAAGATATGCAAGTCGGTAAATTTGAGATTTTCACCACCCAGGGACAGGCCCGCCGCGGCGTATTCCAGACGGCCCACGGCGCGGTGCAGACCCCGGTCTTTATGAACGTGGGGACGGCCGGCGCGATCAAGGGGGCGGTGGACGCCTTTGACCTGAAACAGCTGGGCTGCCAAGTGGAGTTGTCCAACACCTATCACCTGCACGTCCGCCCAGGCGACGCCATTGTCCGGCAGATGGGCGGCCTGCACAAATTCATGCGCTGGGACGGCCCGATGCTGACCGACAGCGGCGGGTTCCAGGTGTTTTCGCTGGCCGAGCTGCGCAAAATCAAGGAAGAAGGGGTGTTCTTCCACTCCCATGTGGACGGCCGCAAGATCTTCATGGGGCCGGAGGAGAGTATGCGCATCCAGTCCAACCTGGGGTCGGATATCGCCATGGCATTTGACGAGTGCATCGAAAACCCGGCGCCCTACCAATATGTGCAGGACTCCTGCGCCCGGACCACCCGCTGGCTTATCCGGTGCAAGGACGAGCTGGCCCGCCTAAACGCCCTGCCGGACACGGTCAACCCCCAGCAGCTGCTCTTCGGCATCAACCAGGGCGGCACCTATGACGACCTGCGCGTGCAGCACATGGAGGAGATCGCGGCCCTGGACCTGCCCGGCTACGCCATCGGCGGCCTGGCGGTCGGTGAATCAACCGAAACCATGTACCACATCCTGGACGTGGTCCTGCCCCATGCGCCCGCAAACAAGCCCCGCTACCTCATGGGCGTGGGCACGCCCTCCAATATCATCGAGGGCGTGGCGCGCGGCGTGGACTTCTTTGACTGCGTCATGCCCACCCGCAACGCCCGGCACGGCCATCTGTTCACCTGGGACGGCATTTTGAATATCCACAACGCCAAATACCAGACCGATGACCGCCCCATCGAAGAGGGGTGCCAGTGTCCAACCTGCCAGCGTTTTTCGCGCGCCTATGTGCGCCACCTGCTCAAAGCTGGGGAGATGTTGTCCCAGCGGCTGCTGGTGCAGCACAACCTGTGGTTCTACAACCACCTGATGGAAGAGATCCGCACGGCGTTGGAAAACGGCACCTTTGACGAATTCCGCGCGAAATACAGCGAACGCCTGGCAAAACGCATCTGATTGCATCGAAAAAGCGCTCTGAAAACCGCGAAATGCGGCCGTTCAGGGCGCTTTGTTTGCGTTACCGCACTGGGGTGTAGTCGATGGTTGAGACTTCGTCTGTGGCCTCGAGCTTGAAGATGACCGGGCGCAGGCCGTCGTTGCAGCTGCAAATGGCCACACCCGGCTTGCGGATCCAGTCACCGTAGTAGAACAGGCTGTTTTCCGCGCCGTGCGCCAGGGCAAAGACGTATTGATAAATGGCCTTCCACGCCTCGTCGCACAAGCCGTCCGGCTTGGCGTAGTCGGCATAGAAAACCTGTCCGGCCTGGAGCATGGGGCAGGCGGTCAGGCCCTCGACGCCGTATTCCTGGGCGAGCTGCTCGTCAAGTGTGGTTTTGAGGACGGTAATTTTGACTTTCTTCATGGTGTTTTGTCCCTCCTTTTGCTGTTTATTATACCATACGCACTCAATATATGCACCAAGCAAGACTGCGAGATATGAAAAAATGTGCAGGTGTGATTGCAGGGGAAAGGCAAGACATGGTATACTAAATTGAAAGGCGGCGGCTGCCGTTTTTACGAACGACAACATCAGAAAGGAAGACCGGAGTATGTATCAAATTTCCAATCTCACAAGCAACGACGATGTCCGCACAATTGCTGCCCTGGGCCCATTCAGCGTCATTGAATACCAGCGCGATTTGAGCGTATCGCCTACCGATGCGGCGAACGCCTATTTCTGTCAGATGATGAATGTGCGCAAACGCCAGCTGATTTGCGAGATGGGCAAGACCAGCGGCGTCACATTGCAGGCAGGCGCTATGCAGTGGATGGCTGGCAATGTCAACGCCACCACCGGCATCAAGGGCGTGGGCGATTTTTTGGGCAAGGCCATGCGCGGCAAGGTCACCGGCGAATCAGCGATTAAGCCCGAATATGTGGGCGACGGCACCCTGGTGCTGGAGCCGACCTACCGGTATTTGCTACTGCTCAACGTGGGCGACTGGGGCGGCTCTATTGTGCTGGACGACGGCCTGTTCCTGGCCTGCGAGTCCACGCTCAAGCACAAAGCAGTCATGCGTTCCAACCTGTCCTCAGCTGTGGGCGGCAATGAGGGGTTGTTCAACTTGGGCATCTCGGGCCAAGGCGTTTTGTGCCTGGAGTCGCCCTGCCCGCAAGAGGAATTGGTGGAAGTCACCCTGCAAAATGATGTGCTCAAGATCGACGGCAACATGGCCATCGCGTGGAGCGGCAGCCTGGAATTCACCGTGGAGCGCTCAGGCAAGTCGCTCATCGGCTCGGCGGCCTCGGGCGAAGGCCTGGTCAACGTCTACCGCGGGACCGGCAAGGTGTGGATGACCCCGGTAGCCCACTAAAAAGTATTCGAATTCCATAGAAAAGAGCAGGAACGATTTGGTTCCTGCTCTTGTTTTATCGTTCGGTTTTCCAAAAGGCGACCGAATAGGGGGGCAGTTCGCTGCCGCCGCCGAAATCGTGGGGCTGGCCGGTGATTAGATCAATCGCAGTGCCCGACTGGGCGTCAAAGTGGGCGGTATAAGGCTCGCTGTCCGCATTGATGGCGACGAGGACCCGTTCGTCTGGGGTTTTGCGCTCCCAGATGGCCTGGCGATTGGTCAGCAGCAGGTGACGGAAATCGCCGTAGCACAGCGCGCGGCTCTGCCGGTGGGCCTTGGCCATGGCGGCAATGGTGTCGGTCAGGTGGTTCCACACAGGGGCGTCAAAACAGGGGCGGAGTGAATCGTCGCTGCCCGGGGTCTTGTGGCCCTCAGCGCCCCATTCCGAGCCATAGTACAGGCAGGGGATGCCGGGCATACCGAAGAGCATCCCATACAGCACAGGCAGGTGGTTGGGGTTGTTGAGGATGGACGCCGCGCGGGTGACGTCGTGGTTATCGACAAAGCTGACCAGATGTTTGCCTTTGTAGAGAGTCCAAGGCTCGGGGCCGAATTGCCGCATGAGCGAGTGGGTGATCTCAAACAGGTTCATGGAGTTGAGGGAGGAGTAAAGCCCTTTGTAGCACTCATAGTTGGTGCATGAGTGCAGCATTTGGTCGTTGACAATCTGGTTGTAATCGCCGTGTAGGATTTCACCGATCAGGACAAAGTCTGGCTTGAGCTGTTCGGTAAATAGGCGCAGCTCCCGCAGGAAGTCGTGGTCAAGCAGGTAGGCGACGTCCAGGCGCAGGCCGTCGATATCGAATTGCTCGACCCAGCCGCGGATACAGTCAAAAATATGCGCTTTGACCGCTGGGTTTTTCAGGTTGAGTTTGACCAGCTCAAAATGGCCCTCCCAGCCCTCATACCAGAACCCGTCGTTGTAGTTGGAGTTGCCGTCAAAGGAGATGTGGAACCAGTCCTTGTAGGGGGAGTCCCATTTTTTCTCCTGCACGTCGCGGAAGGCCCAAAAGCCGCGGCCGACATGGTTGAATACACCATCCAGCACCACCCGGATGCCGCTGTCGTGCAGCGCCTGGCACACAGCAGCAAAGTCCTCGTTGGTACCCAGGCGGCTGTCGATGACGCGGAAGTCGCGGGTATCATAACCATGGCTATCCGAAGAAAAGACCGGAGAAAAATAGATGGCGTCCACTCCGAGCTTTTCCAAGTGGCCGCGCCAACCGGCGACCTTCTGGATGCGGTTTTGGGGTTCACCGCCGCCCGTACGCGGCGCGCCGCAAAAGCCGATGGGATAGATTTGATAAAATACGCTTTCATAAGCCCACATAGGAAGTCCTCCTTACAAACAAGCAGGGCAAAAACCGGCCCTGCTAGAAACGATCTTTCAATTTTTAGTATAAAGGTTTTTGCAGGCAATGGCAACCGCAAGGGCGTTTTTTTTATTTTTTTCTGATGGCTACCGATGCACAGCATTTCTTGGCCAAAGTGCAGGCGGTTTGCCGCTTCTAGCGGGCTCGTTTTTTGCATAAAATAGGGAAGCGCAGTTTTGCCGCGCGTCCAACCCGATGCAAAAGGATGGAATTGCTTTGAGACAATTTGCACATGGTTTTGTATATAGTGTCATGGTCTTGTGTGCCTCCAATTTGGGGCTCCAGGGCCTGGGCTTTTTGTACCGCATTGGTGTAAGTCACCTGGCTGGCGCCGAGGGATTGGGCGTATACCAGCTGGTGTATTCGGTATACGCGGTGATACATGCAGCCTGTCTTTCTGGTTTGACCCAGGCCTGTTCACGGCTGTCAGCCGAGCTAAGTGCCTGCGGGCAGAGCGGTGCGCTGGGTATGCTGGTCCGCCGCGCCGGGCAGACCTTTGCCTGTCTGCTGGCAGCTGGGGCACTGGTGCTGTTTTGGGGGCGGACCGGGATCGCCGAGGGCCTGCTGGGCGATGGGCGCACGGCGGTGGTGTTCCCGGTCATGCTGCTGTGTCTGGCGCTGACCGGGGTGGAGAACATCGTGAAGGCGCTGTGCATCGGGGTGGGCAAGGTCGAATGGGCGGCCTCATCCGAGCTGACCGAGCAGGTGACGCGCATGGCGGCGGTGCTGCTGTTGCTGGCGCTTTATGGCGGGCAGGATCACTGCCAGACCGCTTTGTTGATTTTTGTCGGCATGTCGGTGAGCGAATGTGTCAGCGCGGCGCTGCTGGCGCGGGTCTACCAACGCAAACTGCGCGTGCCGGCGGCCGCGCGCAAGCCGTTGCCGCCAGGGTTTTCGCGCACCTTTGCGGGCATTGTGCTGCCAGTAACCGGGGCGGCGCTGTTGGGCAACCTGCTGGGCTCGGCCTGCTCGATTCTTTTGCCCCAACGGCTGATGGCAGCCGGGCTCACTTATAGCCAGGCGTTGCGCGAACTCGGCGTGATTTCCGGCATGGCGATGCCGCTGCTGGTGCTGCCCGCTGCCCTGATCGGGTCGGTGTGTACAGTCGTGATGCCCGAGGTCAGCCGTGCCCGCGCCCGGGGCGACCAGCGCAGGGTGGACGCGCTGGCACGAAAAGCCATGGGACTGACCGGCCTGCTGGCCATCCCGCTGACCGCACTGATCGTCCCGCTGGCCCCGACCCTGTCGCGGCTGTTTTTCGGCCAGCCGCTGTCGCTGGCCTATGTGGCGCTGCTCGGCGGCACGACCGTGCTGGCCTACTACCAGATGGCCATTTCCGGGCTGTTGAGCGGGCTAGGCGCCCAATGGTCGTCGGTGGCCATCGCGGTGGCCGGGGAGTGCGTGCAGCTCGGGCTGGTATGGGTGCTTGCCGCCCGGCCCGGACTGGGCGTTTATGGTTATATCCTTGCCCAACTGATCGCCGGCGGGCTGACGGCAGCCTGCGGCCTAGCCCGGCTGTGCAGCCTGACCCATTTGCGCGGCCAGCTGGGGCAACTGTTTTTGCCGCCGCTGCTGTGCGGGGTGACAGTGTTTTTGTGGACCCGGGTGTTCTACACTTTTTTCCTGGGCGTGGCGGGCTTCCAGTGGCTGGGCGTCGTGTGCACGGTGGCGACCAGCGGGCTGCTGTGCCTGGGGCTGTTGCGGCTGCTGGGCGTGCGCGTGCGGGACTATATTACGCCCAGGCGGACCCCAGCTGATACGCTGTGCTTAACCACACTGACCCTCTGATCCTGCGGCGCTATACGGTTTGCGCGGGACCTGGCATTGACAAAACCGCACAGAACCCGTATGATAGAGCAAAATAGGAGGATGGATATGGAACTTACATTTTGTTGTCCGGTTTTGTTCGGGCTGGAAGGAATTGTGGCCGACGAACTGCGGTTTGAAGGCAAGTGTGAAACCGTGCGCGCCGACAACGGACGGGTATATTTTTCGGGCGGCTGGGATATGCTGGCTTGGGCCAACCTGCATTTGCGCTGCGCCGAACGGGTGCTGGTGCGGCTGGCTTGCTTTCCGGCACACAGTTTTGACGAGTTGTTTGAGGGCGTGCGCGCCATCGAGTGGGCCGATTGGCTGCCCGCCAACGCCGCCTTTCCGGTCAAAGGGCATACGCTGCAATCCGCCCTGCATTCGGTGCCAGATTGCCAAAAGATCGTCAAAAAAGCCGTGGTCCGTCGCATGGAGCAGGCCTATGGGAACAGCTGGTTTACAGAGGACGGCGTCAAATTCCAGATACAGTTTTCCATCCTGCACGACCAGGCCGAGATTTTCCTGGACACCTCGGGCGCGGGGCTGCACAAGCGCGGCTACCGCGCCCAGGCCAACGCCGCGCCGCTGCGAGAAACACTGGCCGCTGCGATGGTCAAGCTGGCCCGGTTCCGGGGCCAGCAGACCCTGCTCGACCCCTTCTGCGGCTCGGGGACCATCCCCATCGAAGCGGCGATGATCGCCCAGCGGCGTGCGCCCGGACTGTCCCGCAGCTTTGCCGCCGAAAAATGGCCCTGTGTGCTGCAGACCATCTGGAGCGATGCCCGCGCCGCCGCGCTGGCGCGCATTCTGCCTGGCGCAGGGTGGGACATCCGCGGCAGCGACCTGGACCCGGCCTGCGTAGCCCTGTCCGAGGAAAACGCCCGCAAAGCCGGGGTTGGGCAATTGATCCGGTTTACCCAGGCCGACGCGCGCACGCTGGCACTCGGCCAGCAGACCGGCTGGCTGTTGGCCAACCCGCCCTACGGCGAGCGCCTGCTCGACCGGCAGCAAGCGCACGCACTCTATCAGCAGATGGGGAAGATCGCCGGACGCAGCCCGATGAAGCAGTATTTTTTGGCCGCAGAGCCGCAGTTTGAACGCTATTATGGGATGCGGGCCGACAAAAAACGCAAGCTCTACAACGGAATGCTGCAATGCAATCTGTATATGTATTTTCAGCCGCCCCTGGACCGCAAACCCTTTTTGGACAAGCCCCAGCGCCGCAAACCGAATGTTCACAAATAATTCAAAAAAATTTTAGCAAAAACTCCAATTAGACTCTTGCAATCTTGGATGGACTGATGTATCATAATAAACGGATTAGCACTCAGATGCATTGAGTGCTAACACCGGATTGGTAATTTAAATTTTTAGGAGGAATATAGTATGACTTTAAAGCCCCTTTCCGACCGCGTTGTCATCAAGATGGTCGAAGCGGAAGAAACGACTGCAAGCGGCATTATCCTGACCGGCTCGGCCAAGGAGAAGCCCCAGGTTGCCGAAGTGCTGGCGGTTGGCCCCGGCGGCATGGTGGATGGCAAGGAAGTTACGATGCAGGTCAAGGTTGGCGATAAGGTGATCACCAGCAAATATTCCGGCACCGAGGTCAAGGTGGACGGTGAGGAACTCATCATCGTGCGCCAGGGCGACATCCTCGCAGTGGTCGAATAAGCAAGCAAAAATACGTCTTTTTTAGATACAGGAGGAACTACACATCATGGCAAAGCAGATTCTGTTTGGCGAAGAAGCGCGTAAGGCGCTGCAAAGCGGCGTAGACCAGCTGGCCGATACCGTCAAGGTCACCCTGGGTCCCAAGGGCCGCAACGTCGTGCTGGATAAGAAGTTCGGCACCCCCCTCATCACCAACGATGGCGTGACCATCGCAAAGGAGATCGAGCTGGACGACCCGTTCGAAAACATGGGCGCGCAGTTGGTCAAGGAGGTTGCTACCAAGACCAACGACACCGCTGGCGACGGTACCACCACCGCGACTTTGCTGGCCCAGGCGTTCGTCCGCGAGGGCCTGAAGAACCTGGCAGCCGGTGCAAACCCGATGGTCATGCGCAAGGGCATGAGCAAGGCGGTTGACGCAGCTGTGCAGGCGATTGCGAAGAACTCCAAGGAAATCAACGGTACCGCCGACATCGCCCGCGTTGCGTCTGTTTCTTCGGGCAGCGAGGAGATCGGCAAGCTGATCGCCGAGGC